>CADAJM010000001.1:0-58418 GCA_902788245.1 uncultured Eubacteriales bacterium
GAGTTCTCCCTCGTCCGCTACGATCTTGGTGCGGCGCGGATCAGCCCATTTCTCTTTAATCTCGAGCAGCTCGTCCTTGATAACGCCCATGAGTTTGTGCTCATCGGCAAGCAGGCTCTTGTAGTATGCGATTCTCTTCTGGAGTTCGTCATACTCAGCCTGAATCTTCTCGCGCTCGAGTCCCTGCAGCTTGGCAAGCCTCATGTCGAGTATTGCCTGTGCCTGTATCTCGGAAAGTCCGAAGCGTACCATCAGTTTTTCCTTCGCATCGTTGTATGCGGAGCGTATGGTCGCGATGACTTCGTCGATGTTATCCAGTGCGATGATGAGTCCTTCCAAGATGTGCGCTCTGGCCTCTGCCTTGGCGAGGTCGAATCTCGTTCTCCTGGTGACTACTTCTTTCTGGTGCTTCAGGTACTCCTCGAGTATCTGTTTGAGGTTCAGGATCTTAGGCTCGCCGTTTACGAGGGCAAGCATGATCATGCTGAACGATGTCTGAAGCGATGTATGTTTGTACAGTCTGTTGAGGATTACGTTAGGGTTCGCATCGCGCTTGAGCTCGATGACAATTCTCGTTCCCTCTCTGTTTGACTCGTCGCGGATAGCACTGATGCCTTCGATCTTCTTATCCCTTACGAGGTCAGCCATGGACTCGATGAGTCTGGCTTTGTTGACCTGAAACGGTATCTCGGATACGACGATGTGCATGCGGCCGCCCTTGGTCTCTTCGATCTCGCAGACCGAGCGTACGTTTACTTTACCCTGTCCGGTGAGGTAAGCCTCTCTCGCTGCGCTCTTGCCGAGTATCATGGCTCCGGTCGGAAAGTCCGGCCCTTTGATGATCTTGGTCAGATCTTCAATGGAGCACTCCGGCTCTTCTATCATCTTGACGCAGGCGTCTATGGTCTCGCCGAGGTTGTGCGGCGGGATGGATGTAGCCATACCTACGGCAATTCCGTTTGAGCCGTTGATGAGGAGGTTCGGCACTCTCGATGGGAGTACTACCGGCTCCTGCTCTTCTCCGTCGTAGTTGTCTGCGAAATCCACCGTGTCTTTTTCGATGTCTCTGACCATCTGCAGTGAGAACGGTGACATCCTCGCTTCGGTGTATCTCGATGCGGCGGCTCCGTCTCCGTCCACTGAACCGAAGTTGCCGTGGCCGTCAACGAGCGGATATCTGGTCGAGAAGTCCTGGGCGAGTTTAACCATGGCCTCATAGATGGAGCTGTCTCCGTGAGGGTGGTATTTACCCATTACTTCTCCGACGATACGCGCCGATTTCTTATGTGGTTTGTCCGGTGTGATGCCGAGGGAGTGCATGCCGTAGAGGATTCTCCTGTGTACCGGCTTGAGTCCGTCTCTGACATCCGGAAGAGCACGGCCTACGATTACGCTCATGGCGTAGTCGATGTACGAGTTTTTCATCTCGTCGTATATTTCGTGCTCGATTATATTGCTGTTGTCTAGCAAATTAGCCATCTTAGTTTCCTTTCAAGCGCCTGCTGCGTGATTCGCAGTCTCGCGCTGCATTGTCAGTTTTAAATGTCTAGGTTCTGGACGTAGCGCGCGTTCTCTTCGATGAAGGCTTTGCGCGGCGGAACTTTGTCGCCCATCAGGGTGGTGAAGATTTCATCCGCGGCCTGCGCGTCATCGACTGTGATTCTGATGAGCGTGCGGTTGTCGTAGTCCATTGTGGTCTCCCAGAGCTGGTTGAAGTCCATCTCTCCGAGACCTTTATATCTCTGAATTTCTACCTTATTATTACCGCCTTTGGATTTGAGCTCGGCGAGGAGCTTCTCCTGCTCGGCATCCGAGTAGGTGTACCAAATCTGTTTGCCCTGCTTTACTCTGAAGAGAGGTGGCTGGGCGGCGTAGACATAACCCTGCTCGATGAGCGGCGTCATATATCTGAAGAAGAATGTCAGGAGGAGCGTTCTGATGTGGGCTCCGTCGACGTCCGCATCGGTCATGATTATGATCTTGTGGTATCTGAGTTTGTCGAGGTCGAACTCGTTTCCGATGTTGCAGCCGAATGCGGTGATCATGTTCTTGATCTCATCGGATGAGAGCACTCTGTCGAGTCTGGCCTTTTCGACGTTGAGGATTTTACCTCTGAGCGGCAGAACTGCCTGGCGGTTTCTGTCGCGTCCCTGCTTAGCGGAGCCGCCTGCGGAGTCACCCTCTACGAGGAAGATCTCGGAAAGTGCCGGATCCTTTTCGGAGCAGTCTGCGAGTTTGCCCGGAAGGGATGTTGTCTCGAGTACGCTGCTCTTACGTGTGATCTCTCTGGCCTTACGTGCGGCTTCTCTTGCGCGCTGGGCTTTGAGGCATTTGTCGATAATGACCTTGGCCTGTTTCGGATTTTCCTCAAGGAAGTATGTGAGGTGCTCGGATGTGTTGGTCTCTACGAAACCTTTGACCTCTGCGTTTCCGAGCTTGGCCTTGGTCTGGCCCTCGAACTGCGGGTTGGTGAGTTTGACTGAGATGATGGCCGTGATACCCTCACGCACGTCTTCTCCCTGCAGCGAGTCGTCGTTTTCCTTGATGAATTTATTTCTCTTTGCGTAGTCGTTGATGGTACGCGTCAGCGAAGACTTGAAGCCCACTTCGTGGAAGCCTCCCTCGTTTGTATGGATGTTGTTGGCAAACGAGATGATGTTTTCGCTGTATCTGTCTGTGTACTGGAGAGCAACCTCAACCGAGTAACCCGGTTTCTCGGCTTCGTAGTAGAAGACCGTCGGGTTGATCGATTCTTTGTTCTTGTTGAGGTATTCTACGAACTCTTTGATTCCGCCCTCGAAACAGAAATGGTCTTTTCTGTGCGGGCTGACTCTCTTGTCCTCGAGTGAGATGGAGAGTCCTTTATTAAGGAAGGCCATCTCGCGAAGGCGCCTCTGGAGCGTGTCGTAGTCGTAGACTGTCTCATCGAAGATTTCAGGGTCAGGCCAGAACTGTGTTTTGGATCCGGTCTTGCCTGTCTTGTATTCGCCTATGACTTTGAGCTCTGTTGCAGTCTCTCCTTTGAAGTATTCCTGCTCGTAGATTTTGTTGTCTCTTCTGACCTGTACGGTCATGTGTGTTGAGAGCGCGTTAACTACGGAGGCTCCTACTCCGTGGAGTCCGCCGGATACTTTGTATCCTCCGCCTCCGAACTTACCGCCTGCATGAAGCTGAGTGTGGATTACCTGAACTGCAGGAATCTTCATCTTAGGATGCAGGTCTACCGGCATGCCTCGTCCGTCGTCGCTTACCGTGATCGAGTTGTCCTGCTCGATGCTTACCGTGATGTTTTTGCAAAATCCGGCAAGGGCCTCGTCGACTGAGTTGTCCACGATCTCGTACACCAGGTGATGGAGTCCGGCAGGGCCGGTACTTCCGATGTACATACCCGGTCTTAGTCTGACCGGTTTAAGACCTTCGAGGACTTCTATTTGACTTGCACCGTATTCTTGCTTTTGTGCCATTCTTTTTTCCTCTTCTCTTCCATTAATATATATTGCAAAAATACAAAATTTTTATTGTCTGAATTTGTATCTCGGGGCTGCTTTTCAAAAAGTCCCATACATGAAAAAAACGGGCGCAGCATCCCTTCTTCGCGCCCGTATTTTACCATATAAGCGATTTTTATGCAAGATATTCCACAATATCTTGTATTTTCAAAAAAGTCCCTCAAATCGACAATTTTCGCCTCATTTTCGACTAAAGCATCCCGAAAGCCAGTGATTTCATGTTTTTCGGGCTTTCTCAAAAAAACAAGATTTCTCTTGTTAGTTCATGCGCTTTTACAATATACTGAAATGCGACGCAGCGCGTGTCTTTATAAAGGTAAAAAATGCATTTTGACAAAAGGCAAGTTAACAAGAAAATAATAAAGATTGCATCTCCGATCGCGGTGCAGGGCATGGTAACTGCCACGCTTACAATGGTGGACAACCTCATGGTCGGGATGCTCGGAGAGACCGAGCTTGCGGCAGTAGGTGTCGCATCTCAGATTTTTATGGTGCACTATCTGGTGCTCTTTGGCTTCGTCAGCGGGACGGCCACTTTCATGGCGCAGTTCTACGGCACTAAGGACATGGCCAATATCCGAAAGGTTCTCGGATTTGCCGTAACGCTTCTCGGCGCCTTCGGACTGCTCTTCTTTGCTGTTATGAATCTCTTTACGAAGGGAATTCTTTCTATATATACGGAGGACCCTGCGGTTCTTGATCTCGCGGCGACTTACGTGAGGATAAACAGCCTGTCCTTCCTGATTCTCGCTTTCACCTCTCCGATGGAGATGGGCTTCAAGGCAACTCAGCAGGTCAGGCTTCCGATGATAATAAGCATGGTCGTGTTCTCAAGCAACACCATCATCAACTACATACTCATCTTCGGTAAGTTCGGCATGCCGGCTCTCGGTGTTGCGGGCGCCGCAATTGGTACGGTCTCAGCTAGAGTTCTTGAGTTCTGCCTGAACGCATATTTCACGATGAGAAAGGGCAGCATGATCAGGGCGCCGCTCTCGTCATTTATCGGATGGGACAAAGAGTTGCTCAGGCGCATCATTAAGAACTCGACACCGACTACGATCAACGAGCTCTTTTGGAGCGTGGGGCAGACCATGTACGTGGCTGCATATAACAGAATAGGAACTACCGCGTTCGCCGCATACCAGGCGGCAAACGCAATCTTCAATATTGTTAATTTCGCTTCGTTCAGTATAGGAGATGCCGCGCTTATCCTGATAGGTGAAAAGCTCGGCGAAGAAGACGTCCCTTATGCAAAGAAGTTGGCGCTTCATCTTATAAAAGTCGCCATAGTTGCGGGGCTTGCCCTGGGACTTGTCACATGCCTTTTGGCAGGACCTCTCTCGGGATTATTCAGACTCACGCCTGCGGGCAGACATGACATGTTCAATATACTGATTGTTTTCGGAGTGACTTTTGTTCTGGATCTTATATCCGGCATGATGGTCGCGGGTGTGCTGAGAGCAGGCGGCGACACGAGATTTGTAATGATCACGGAGACCTGCACAGTATGGCTCATAGGTGTGCCTTTGGCCTTCCTGGCTGCTATGGTCTGGCACACGCCAATTCACCTGGCGCTTTTGCTCACTCGAGTAGAGCTTCTCGTAAAAGATGTGATACTTCTGGCGCGCTACAAATCCGGCAAATGGGCAAACACCGTTATCAAGGATCTGTAGTTCCTATCCGAAATAATTCTTTAGACTGTCATTTATGCTTTTGAAGTCTATGGTAATTGCTCCGGCAGATATTTCAAGAGGTATTAAATCCTCAAAGTTATAAGTTTTCGGCGCAATTCTTTTTTCAAAGCTATATACGTAAATCTCTTCCCTTTCTATGTCGATAATCCAATACTCTCTTACGCCTATCGTCCAATACTTATTGAGCTTTACGAACGTGTCGTGCTTCTCGGTTGAAGGAGACAGCACTTCTATAACCAGATCCGGGGCACCGATTATATCCTCTTCTTCTTTATCATTGTATTTTTCTTTGTCGCAAACCATGAGAATATCCGGAATGAGCCTGTTCTTTTCGTCCTCTTTACTCAGCCTCACGCCCGTAGGTGCAACAAGCACAAGGCAGTCCTTGCGTTTGCCTTTTACTTTGTCCTTCGCTGCATCGAGCTGTGCACTCAGCCTGGTTACAATCAGTTGATGTTTCTTTGTAGGCGTGTTCCTGTCATATATCACCCCGTCTATCAATTCTATTAACATCCCCTCCGGAAGATTGTCTAAATCACTCACGGTAAATTCTCCGGCTTTTTTCCGCGACAATAGCCTCTCATACTCGCCGATGACTTCTTCCTTTTTCAGAGGTTCGAAATTGTATTCATCAATGGCTGCGCCTTCGGCGACGCAATTGCCCCAATCCAGTGCGAGATTCTCTACAATATCTTTATATAAAGCGGTTTCTTTCGGACTGTGAAGTTCAGGGAAAAGAACGCACTCTATACTTTGAATAGTGTTGTATCTCGGTTTCTCGGTAAAACCTCCGAATATCTTGTTGACTGTGCTGATGGGCACACCCGATTTCTCCGAAATCATTTCGTTGGTATATCCGAGTTCTTTTTTTCTTTCTATTAAATCTGAAATCTTCATTCGATTCCTCTTTCCAAAAACTATCCATTTGTTGTTATCCAAATTATATCCATTTGCTATCCAAAGTCAAGTTTTAATATGAAAAGAGGCGAGCATATGATTTCAATGTGCTTCGCCTCTTGATTATCAATTAGTATTTGTCGACGCGGGTGACATTTCCTTCTTCGATGCGGAACAGGGTGCCTCCCTGCAGGGCGCTTCGGACTTCGTCCGCAAGCTCCGCCGACGTGATGAAGAGCTGGACGTCGTCTATCTCGCTGATCAGGAATCTCTGGCGGCCCGGGTCCAGCTCTGAGAGAACGTCGTCGAGCAGCAGCACGGGCGCCTCGCCCAGTATCTGCCTCGCGATTCTGATTTCTGCGAATTTCAGCGAGAGCGCGATGGTGCGCTGCTGGCCCTGCGAACCGAACTTCCTCGCATCGTTTCCGTTTATATAGAATTCGATGTCGTCCCGATGAGGTCCGAGGGTCGCGCTTCCGTTATATATATCCTTCTCTCTGTTATTCCTTATCTGGCTGTAGAGTATCTCTCTTCCCTCGGACGCGGTCACGTAGTTGCATGCCGTCTTGTATTTAATCTCGAGGCTCTCCCTGCCGTCGGAGATATTTCTCATTATCTCTGCTGCTTCCTCGGAGAGCATCTCGACAAACTCCATCCGGTATCTGATAAGCTCGTATCCCGCATCGGCAATCTGCCTGTCGTATACGTCGAGCAGATCCTCATTGTACCTGCGTGAATTGTCGTACGGGTTTGCCGTCTCTGCTCCGTCCGAACTTCCCTTGGCATAATCCGGAGACACATCATTCAGACTTAAATTGTCGGCGCGCGTGAAGGTCTTCTTCTTTACATTAAAGAAGCCCTTCAGCAGTGCGTTCTTCTCCTTAAGTGCCTCGTTGTAGCGACGCAGCTGCTCATAATACCGCGGCCTCATCTGCGAAAGCTCGCGGTTTATGAACGCGCGCCTCTTCTCCGGACTATCTTTAATAATCCGAAGGTCATCCGGCGTAAACACAATCACGACCACGGTATTAAGAAGGTCCGCCGTCTTCTTTACGACTTTCCCGTCCTTCTTGATCATCTTCTTGCCGTCAGACCTGATGGTGATGCTTACGTTCTTATCTATATCCTCGCTGGTGATGTCCGCGCTCACGCGTCCGCTCGTCTCTCCGAAGAGTATCATGTCGGCCGAGTTGTTCGTCCTAAATGACTTGGCAAACGCCGTGAGGTATATAGCTTCGACGAGATTTGTCTTGCCCTGAGCGTTCTCTCCCACGATAAGATTGCGCCTCTCATCGAACTCGATTTCGAGGTTTTTATAATTTCTGAAATTTTCGAGTACCAATCCGTTAATCTTCATGCCCCAATATTAACACATATTCGCGCCGACCCGAAGTTTTGCAGCGAAAGTCGACAGTGCGCAAGATATAAAATCGCAAAATGTCCAAGAGTGCGCAAGATATAAGGTCATTATCCTGCGCACTCTTGTATATTTTTCAAAAAACTATCTTGCGCACTATATACTTCTTGAGTTTTATATGGCTTACAAAAATGGTACAATTAGCGGGCAAAATATATTTTGTAAAGAAATGGAGAAAGAAATGAACAACAAAAGAGGCGGAGCCGGCGCCAAATTCCTGCTCGTACTATTCCTGATGCTCGTTGCTGCAGGCGGCGGTGCGTACGGATTCAGCGTATTTGACGGTAAGATGGCAGTTCGTGATGCCAACAAAATAATAAAGGATGTAGAAGTGGGTGACTACGATACCGAAGAAGCAACTCAGATTCAGAGCTATCTTGACGGTGTCGAAAAAGACCTCGCTACAGCAAAGAGCCGCAAGGAAGTCTATGAGATACTCGACGAGTTCAAAGAGGACGTTGCAAAGGTTCAGACCAAGACTCAGAAAGAGCTCGAGGCTGCACGCAAGGAAGCCGAGGAAGCCAGAAAGGCTAACCAGAATAACAAGAATAACAGCAACGGCACCACAGACAACGGAACTGACAACAGCACGAACTACGGCACTGACAACAGTCAGGACAGCAGCGGCGGCTACAAGAACAACAACCTCAGCGGAAGCCAGGAGGATGAAGAGTCCAACGGCCTTCTCAGCAACCTCTTCGGAAGCTGATTCATTTGCGCTGACAAAACTCAACGGAGATATACGCTATGACTATTAAAGGAAGAAAAAGATACATCGCGCTGCTTGGCATGCTCATCCTGCTTTGCCTAGCATTTACTTCCTGTGTCAGCAAACCGACTACGGTCGAAGAATTGATCAACAGCAATGAGGAAATAGCCGAGCAACTTGCGACTTCGTCCGGCTCCTCGAATATGACTCTTGAGATCAAAGGCAATGAGATTATTTATTCATATGACCTGTCCGGCATCGAGGGCGCTACCGAGGAGAACATCAAAGACGAGGCGATGATCAAAATCCTGCAAACCACTCTCGCGGATCAGTCGTCCGCATATGCAGCTGTTTGCAAGAATATTGAGAAATCCTCTGAGATAAGCGGCGTCACCGCAACCGTCAACTACACCTACAAAGGCGAGGTCCTGGCGACGAAGACCTTCTCTTCCGCAGGTGAAACAGAAAAGACAGAAAAGCCAAAAGAAGAAAAGACCGAAGAGAAAGAAGAATAATCTATACATATCCAAAGAGGACGGAGTCACATATCACACCATCCGTCCTCTTTTCGTTTACCGTATTTTGCTTCCTGAGCCTATACTTTCTGTTTTCTTCTTCTGGCAAATCCGACAGTTGCCAGTGCGGCAAGAGCTCCTATTCCGATCCAGATGTACATATTGGTATCATCTCCCGTATCCGCTCCTCCGCTGCCGTCTTCGTCGTCATCCTCTTCCTCAGCAGCGAACTGCCAGGTGAGAGTTCCCTCTGCATCCTGATACTTGTTGCCGACTGAGGTAGGCATCTCAAGCGCAACGTTGACTGTCTTGGATTCTCCAGGTGCGAACTTGCCAAGTGATAGCCATACATGGCTCCCGGATAAGCGCACCATATCGCTGTTTCCGTTTACCTTGAAGTTCAGCTGGGATACGAAGTCTTGGTTATCGGCTGCTCCGATTGATCTCACGCTGATTTCTACGGTCTTTTTGCTGTTGTTGGTAATAGTAACATCTTCGCTGCGGCTGTCTCCCGGCATCAAACCTTTGAAACTCGGAAGCAGGTCTGCCCCTGATGAACTGCTTACCGGTCCAAAGCTAAAGCCCTTGTCTTTGCCGTCATATGACACCGTCCCGGCCGCAAACACGCCCACGCTCATGAGCGAAAGTATGAGCATGGCTGTCAGCATGATGGAGATGATTCTTTTTGTTTTCTTTGTCTTATTCTTCATCCTAATCACCTCCTTAGTTAGCCGGTCCCCAGACCGCATAGAGCTTGGTTTCGGCATATCCGTAGTCATCACTTTCCTTGTCGCTTCCCATCTGGAGCAGATAACGAACTGCAGTGTCAGATGTTGATGCCTTGTATTCCACATCACTTTCTGTCCCCTGTCCTGCTGCAACAGCTTTTGTGGACCAGCCAAGGAATTTGTAGCCCGCCGCATGGGTCGGTTTGTCATTGCTTATTCGGAAGTTGTAGCTGGTATCACTGGTATACACGTGCTCGTGCTCCGGTGCTCCTGATCCTCCGTTTGCATCATATTCCAGCAAGTATTCGAACCACCATATAGCATAGAGTGTTTTCTCTCCGCTATACGTTGATGAGCCGACAGTGATTGGATATGGATTAGTAAGCAACTGAGTCAACTGGAGAAGCTCGTCGTTTGCTCTATTTGGCTCTCCGTATTTACCCTGATCTGCATTTTTGTTTTCATGCCATCCTACAAATGCCAGCCTCTTATTCTTCATGCCGGATTCAGAAATCTGCTGATTGGTCAGCGTAAATTTGCCCGTGTTCCACGAATTAGTCCCGTCGTATGTTGTAGTCGTGGTCATAGAATTCGGTGGATTAACTCCGCCGTTTGCATCGAAGTTGAGGGTGAATGTCTTGCTGCGTGGCACTCTCTTCCATACGGCGTAAATATTTACAGTATGGTTGCCGCCCTCGCACGGATCCTTATCACACTTGGCCTCTATGTCTCCCGTAATGAATCCGTTCACATATTGATTCGGATGGTTCGCTGCTGTCGAGTCAGTTCTGCTGTCTTCTGTCCACGCAATCCTGTCTTCATCCGGAATGATCGGGTTGTCTGACGGTTCAAGCGCTTTTTTAGACCAGCCTACGAATTCATATGTATACTCTGGACTCTGATTTCTGTACGCGCTATATCCCTTGTTTGCCCAGTCATTTGCCGATGTCCATTTGTGCGAACTCTCGCTGACCTCGGTCTTAGTGCCATTGGCATTAGGATAATTCAGTGTGAGATTTCCGGAGCTGCCGGTCCAGGCAACCGTGTTGCTGTTATACGAACGTATTCCGCTGCCTCCGTTTGTGTTCAGAACAAGCTGGAAATTATGGATTGCGGTCTTCTTGAATACAGGATAAAGCACAACGACATGTGTCGCCTTCTCACATGGATCACCCGGGTCCTCAATTATGATATTCTCCTGAATGTAACCATCGGAGTTCACAGTATAATCCACATCAGATGTTGTGTAGTTTGTAGCCGGATCCTTCTTATCTTTTGACCAGCCGAGGAACTCATATACATAATTGTTGTCGCTGCTCTTCCTCGCGGCAAGGCGAATCTCCTCGCCTGTGTCGGCTCCGATGCCATCGCCCCAGGTATAGTCCTTCCTGGCTGTAGTTCCAAGCTCCGTATTGGTCTCAGCATCCAGCTTACCTGAGTCTTTTGAGATTCCGTTAAAGTAGCTGGATGGTAGATATGTTGCTTTCCCTTCATCCACGAGATACTCTCGAATGTCTTTGCTATCTACTCTTGCCGGGGCAGGGCTGATGTTTTTCCAGGTTCCGTTATCTGTGTATCCCAGATTCGTCGACCCCTCGCTGCTGAATATCAGGCGGAAATTATGAATCTTCACTTCTTTCCATTGTGCATACAGAATGATATTGTGCGTGTAGCTGTCACAATCATCGTAGGCTGTGTCTTTAACTTCCAGATGTGTCGTGATATATCCATCAGCATCCATCACAATGTCAGTGCCGTTGCCATCTGCCTGGGTGTTCCAGCCGGTGAAGATATAGCGAGTGTCTGGAGACGCATCGCGCTTGGCCTTGACGATTAAATCCCTTACGTTATCAGGATCGGTACTGTCTTTCCAGAACTTTGGCTCGAATGTGTGGGAATCCGTCTTCGGATTCTCTTTCCATACATAAGGATCCGAGAACACTCTGTATGTGTTCTTGATATCATCGGTCAAAGCGATTTCAGCATTAGCATTGCCGTCATAGTATTTCTCTGCAACTTCCTTGCCGTCCTTCTCATAGGTCTTTGAGATCGTGCTTGCGGACTCATTCGCTTTGTTATTACTGAAGTCATCCTTTGTTCCATAGAGGACTTTCACATCATCCTCTTCCTCCTTGTCGGAATTCGCGGCAAAGATGATTGAGTATTGATGTAGCGGTTCTCCCACCCAAACACCGTAGAGTGTCTTTTCGTGGACCTTGGCCTCATCGTCTGTGCATGCATCAGCAGGTTTTGGATTCTGCTCATCCACATCGATCACAACTGATCCCGAAGGGATTATTCCGGCTCCCTGCGGATTCGTCGGGTCATCCGGAGCCGTAACAGGGAACTCAATTGCAGGACTCGTCCCCGGTACATACTTATTTTTATTCAAGTCGTACTTGGTGTATGACCATCCGAGGAATGTGAATCCCTGTCCGCTTGTGTCCTTCGTATTGACACTTGTGGCATAGAGTCCGACTCCTGTCATATCCCATTCCTGACGAGTGTTCGTCATCTCGTTTGTGACAGTATACAGATTGTCTTTTGTGATATTGGTATCACCGTTTTTCTGTTCTTTAAATTCATCATTAACCAGCTTATACACTTTATTTTCAACGCCGTCTGCTGTGCTCGGCACGTTGGCATCGTAATTGAGTTTATAAACGTGGGTCATGTTTTTGCGGAAGACCGGATAAAGCGTCACACCGTGAATGCCTCCCGCGCAGTCCTTCGCTTCAGTTGCTGACTCCTTTACGGTAATAGCATTTGTGATCTTACCGTTGTCATCGATTGGGTAATCGATGTCTTCTTTGGTAATTGTCGTGCTTGGAGTCTTTTGGCTCACATCCGTGGTCCACCCAAGGAATGTATACGTGGCTGTCCCATCCTCTTCCGGGGCTTTTTTCGCACTCGGTGTCTTCGTTGACCAGTAATTCGCATCCCAAGTGTACTGCGGATAATCCAGCGAAGCGTAATATGTACTTACTCCCTGTTGTGTTCCGTTGATTAAAATCGTATGAATGTCGTTACCACTTGCAGCGATGCCTTTTCCATTAATCTCCGTAGCGTCGCCCTTGTCGAATATGACTCTGAGCTGATGCAGAGGCGACTTTCTCCATACCGCATAGAGCGTATAAGTATGAGTTGTCGGTCTGGTGCATGGCGTTTCCTCCTTAACTGTGACATCTTCTTTGAGAACACCCACAGGATCAACATCCGTATATTTCTTTCCTTTTATAGCTGACGGATCGTCCGGCAGATCGACGGTGAAGTCGACCTGAAGCGATTTTTCATCAGTGCTCGGATTCTGTTGTTTCCATGACCAGCCCAGGAATTTATAGGTTGCTTTGGTGTCGTCGTTTCTGGTCGCAAAGATACCCTTATTGCTGAAATAATCCTTATTCCATGTGTAGCTGGTAGCACTCATATACTTTGGTGCAACTGTCTCATATTCTTCTGTATCAGGCTCGAACCAAATGCTTGATCCTGTTTGCCATGTTCGGTCGCTCTTTCTAATGTAATATAAATATGTACCGCCATTGAGGCTTGTGTTCAGGCGATATTTATGCATATTTTTCCAGATAGCATAAAGCGTCACCCTGTTCTTTAACACCTTGTTTACTTCTATCATGTCTCCCGGCTGGTATTCAGGATTCTTCGAATTCTTATCTTCAGACCATCCCAAGAATACATAGCGTGGGTGTGTTGGCAGGTTTTCAATCACATTTGCCGTTGATGCGTCATCATCCGGTATTTTTTTCACCCAGGTTATTTCAGTTGTGGATGCGCCCGCATTATCCGGCATATTCGAAACTGTGTATGTATTATTTCTATCAGCGTAATCCGGGAACTGCGTAGTATTTGAGGTATTGTCATCAAATACAAGGAAGCAGGCTTCCGGTGGTTGGAAATATGCATAAAGCGTCAGCGTCGGCTCATCCCAGTTCGGGGCAGCCGAATTGCCGGCTACCTGCCTTGCAGGTACGGGTTCTCCAAACTGATAGCAACCTTCATTACCCGCCTGTACGGCTGTCTGTCCTGCTGCAGGATCTTTGAACTTAAAGCGCTCTAAATTATCGCCCCACCATCCCCAGCGGTAGCCTTCTTCGCGAGTTGGCGTATATTTTGCATCATCTGCTTCAGCCTGATTTATCAAATTAAATGTAGGGGCCTTGTTGCTGACAGAAACCAGCGTCATTGGTTTTTGAAGTTTCTTCGGATCTCCACACTTTGGCTGATTCATATCCGGATGATAAGCAAAACTCAGCTCATACTTCGTAGCCCATACCGCATAAAGTGTCACGGTCTTACTCGGAGTGGTTTCGACATCAATCGTCACAGAGTTCCCAATATTTGCTTTATTATTGCCGTCCGTGGTATCGAAATCATCTCCTGTGTATGCCCATTTGCCGTCGCTTGAGTATTCAGGTTCAGTGGCTTTCGGATTTGTCGACCATCCCAGGAAGATGCGGTTTGAGTCGCTTTGCTCCTCAGGATTTTCAGGATCCTTATGCAAAGGTCCTGTCATGCTGCCCTGAGCAGCAAGATTACTAAAGGTGTGCGTGTTTTGATTAGAAACAGCCGTTACCGGACTCGGCGCATTGGCTCCGCCGTTCGCATCGTAAATCAGCGTGTAGCCTGCCGTCCACTGAGCATAGAGATGGCTCTCTTCTTGCGTTGCCGTGTATTTGGCGGTCCCTCCGTCTCCGTACTTCGTATCATCCTGTGTCGGATTCTCTTTATCGTACCAACCGGTAAATACGAATTCCGGTCTTAGAGGTTTTTCTTTGGCCACATCAAAGACAACTGCATTGTCTCCCTCTTTATACTTGCTCTGTTTCTCCGGTACGCCGCTGACTTTATTATCATCACCGCCTGCGTTCGCGTGATACTCCAAGGTGTACTTGTTTGCGAGTTTGAAAAGAATGCTCTCACTGTCTGTAGAGCTGAAGTATGCCAATACTATTGCCGTTCCTGCCACTAAAGCTACGAGCAGGGATGATATCAGAATTCTCTTTTTCTTATCCATTGTTCCCTCCTCTAGTTGCTTGTCCAGCCTTCGGCTTCAAATACAGTGCTTCCGTTATTCTTTACCTGCGTTCCTTCGGCATCAATCTTTAGATTTGTGCCATCGAAGTCGTTTCCGATATTTGGGTTTATGCTCACGCTTGTAAATAACGGTTCCGTAGTCGCTCCTGCGGCAAGCGGCTTTTTGTAATACCAATAGCCGTCCTGCAATTCCCAGCTATCAGCGTCGATGCCTATCAGCTCTATATCTTTGGTATCTGCATAAGACTCAGTGCTGTCACCTTTAACGAGGCTCGCCTTTACTCTTACCCAGGCTTCTTCATTTCCGGTATTTTTTACTCTGGCAATTCTGTCCACATCGCTTCCCGGTATTATTGTAACTTCACCGGTCACGGGAACTTCCTTTCCCTCTACCGTCTCAAATATCACAAGATCTACCTTGAGGTTGCCGGCACTGACTTTGCTTTTTACAACATCAGAAGTATACTGCGCGGCAAATACCGCCACCCCCATGAGTATTCCGAGTATAACTGCGATGCTTAGGATTCTTCTTTTCTTCATTATTTTAACCTTCTGTTTTAAGCAATCTTACCGCTTCTTTTTCTCTGCATATAACAAAAAATGGCATTGCCGAATCTTATTTCGGTAGTGTCATACATAAACTATAACAAAGTGATGATTTTTTGGAAAGTTAACAATTGACTTTTGCCCCTTTTCTTAACGTTTTTCAATACTGGGAATATCCGAAGATATAAGAAAACGCGGCTCTTAGGCCGCGTCTTAAGATCGTTTTTTAGCGCTTAGTCTCGATTACAACTTTGCGATACGGATCTTTGCCTTCGCTTCTTGTAATGACTCCCGGGTGAGCCTGCAGTGTGCAGTGGATAACCTTTCTCTCATACGGGTTCATCGGCTCGAGCGTAACAGGTCTGCCGTTTCTCTCGACCTTGCCCGCAAGTCTGTTTGCGAGGTTGATGAGAGTCTTTTCTCTCTTGGATCTGTAGTTCTCCGCGTCGAGGACGACTCTGATGTATTTGCCTGCTTCCTTGTTTACCACGTAGCTGGCGAGACACTGAACTGCATCGAGGGTTGAACCTCTCTTGCCGATGATTGTGCCTGTGTCTTTGCCGGTAATCTCTACAAATACGATTTCCTCTCCGGCTTTAACCACGAAATCCAGGTCGAGTCCCATCTGCTCTGCGACGTCTCTGAGGAATGCTTCTACAGGATGTCCCTCTGCAGGATCCATTTTCTTAACTTCCTCAAGTTGCTTGTCTTCGATAGAAAGGCTGTATTTCTTGCGATTTCTCTTACCCTTCTTTTCGTTTCTCTTATCCCTTGCATGCAGGGCTTCTGCTGCCTCTGCGTCGGCTGTTTCTTCTGCTTCGAACTTGTCGTACTCTGCTCTTACTTCATCCGGAAGCTTCTGTGATGTATTCTCCGGAAGTCCTGCGAGTATGGCATCTATGTCGTCGAATGTTGCTTTCTCTTTCGGTTCGTCAGCGCTGTCCTTGATGCTGACTTTTACTTTTGCAAGTTTGGAGCCAATTCCGAGGAAACCGCTTGATGACTCTTCGAGCACTTCTACTTCTACCTCGTCTCTCTCAACTTTGAGATCTTTGAGCGCAAGCTCTACTGCGGTTTCTACATCGACGCCCCATTTTTCTGTCGATTTCATTTACTGTAAACTCCCTTTCATTCTGGCTTTCTTCTTCCTGGCGAGTTCTTTCTCTGCTCTTTCGACGAGTTTTTTCTGCTCTTTTTCTTCGTTGATCTTTTCTCTTATCTTATTGATTCTGAGGTTGAAGAATATCTGCATAATCTGTCCGCCGGCCCAATAAATAGCCAAGCCTGCCGGATACGATCTGGCAAGCCAGAGAATGCTCAGCGGGAAGAAGTATTTCATAATAGCGTTCATCGCCTTAGCCTGTCCTTCAGGTGCTCCCGGCTGCGTCATGGTCATTGCCGAATTCATGCTGAAAGCAAAGAAGGTTGCAAGTCCTGCGGCTATAGGCAGTATCCACATGTCAGGCTGCGCGAGGTCCTTGATCCAAAGGAAGGACTCGTGGTTGGCGAACATCATAGTGTCGCTTGCCGGCATGTACTTCATCGGATTTCTGAGAAGGGCGAAGAGTCCCATGATGATAGGGAACTGAATGAGCATAGGAAGACAGCCGCTGGCAGGATTGAATCCCGTCTCGGCGTAGAGCTTCTGCATCTCTTCGTTCATCTTCTCTCTGTCGTTGGCGTATCTGCGCTGGATGGCCTGGGCTTTCTCCGACATCTCTGACATGTTTGCTGATGATTTAATCTGCTTGGCGTAGAGAGGGTAGAGCACCAGTTTAACTACGAAGGTCAGGATGATAAGTGACAGTCCGTAGTTGCCTACCAGTTTATATATTCCCATCAACAGATATCCGATAGGTTTTGCAATAATTCCCATTAATTATCTCCGTCAGTTGTTGGTTTATCATGGCACCGGATCGTATCCGCCGGGACTTCCCGGATGGCATCTGAGTATCCTTTTGAAACCCAGCCACGATCCTTTGAGAGCTCCGTATTTTTCTACAGCTTCTATAAAGTATGCGCTGCAGGTCGGTGTGTATCTGCAGTGGGCTCCTATATAAGGAGAAATTCCCAGCTGATAGGCTCTCACCATGAATATCATAAATCTTTGAAATATGTTTTTTCTCTTCATTTTTATTTGTCTGTTCGTCCGGATGAGAGAAGCCCTTCGGCAAACATCGCCTTTTCCATTACCTTGCGGACTTCCTGTTCTTTACTGTCGTTTATGGTATTCCTTGCTACGAATACTATGTCGTATCCTTTTTTAACTCTTCCCTCTAGAGAGCGGTAGGCTTCTTTCATGAGCCTCCTCGATCTGTTTCTCTCTACTGAGTTTCCGACTTTCTTACTCGAAACAAAGGCCGTCCTTGTGAAATCGAGATTGTTCTTTCTGTACAATACGACCACAAATCTGCTTCCTTTGGACCTGCCTCTGTTGTATACCTTGTTGAAGTCCTTTTGTTTTCTGAGTGTAAGCTCGCTGTGATCTCTCATCTTCGCTTTCAGACTTAGGCAGTCAGAGATTTTCTGCCTCTTGCTCTTCTTCTCTTAAGTACCTTACGGCCGTTTGCCGTAGACATTCTTTTGCGGAATCCGTGTTCCTTGAGTCTTTGCCTTTTCTTAGGCTGATAAGTTCTTTTCATTTTAATATTCTCCTTTGCGAATATATTATAATAATAATGTAATTAATTTTCTGTTGTGCTCTCTGAATTCCAAAAGCACATAGACCAAAACATTATAATTTAAGGCATAAGTCAAGTCAAGAAAACCTTTGAAATATAAGGCTCTGAATGACAATTTTAATTAGTGCATAAAAAAATACATAAAATACAAAAATTGACTTATACACAATATGTAGTGTCAGCCAAAACTTATTAACAATTTTATCAACAATATGTGGAAAACTTTCTTTTTGAATTAATCAACTATAACTAATTTCAATGTATTTTGCCCTTTGATTATGTGGATATCTTTATGTAAAATGTGTACATAAATCGTTGGAGAGTAACATTGGATAAAAACAAGATATGGGGGAGCATACTTAACTCCCTTAAAGACAATACAAATAATCTGAGTTACACTACCTGGATATCTCCTCTCTACATTCATCACATAGAGGAAAATTCAGGTATTATTTATCTTGCTTGGCCTAATGAAGCCAAACTCGTCACTTTTCTAAACGATCATTACCTCAAACTCATTGAAAACACCGTAAATAATATTATGGAAAAAGAGTACAGGGTAATAATCAAACAGGAAAAGGAATACGAGGTTTCAAAGATAGATACTTCTAAGATGAAGAGTACTCTTAATCAAGAGAAACTCTTTAATCCCAGATTTAATTTTGACAGTTTCGTAGTAGGTAACTCCAATAAATATGCACATGCAGTATCCGTTGCTGTTGCCGAAACCCCGGGAGATATTTACAATCCTCTTTTTATTTACGGAGGATCCGGTCTCGGTAAGACTCATCTGATGCAGGCTATAGGTGTTCATATAATCAGAAATAATCCTGAAGCCAAAGTTCTATATGTATCTACTGAGATGTTTACAAATGAACTTATATCTGCACTCAAAGATAATAAGACCAGAAGTTTCAGAAACAAATACAGAAAGCTCGATGTTTTATTGATAGATGATATTCAATTTCTCGAAGGTAAAGACAGAACTCAGGAGGAATTCTTCCATACTTTCGAAGCTTTATATCAAAACAATAAACAGATAGTTATTACGAGTGATTGTCCGCCGGGAAGTCTTAACGGTGTTGATGAAAGACTCAGAACTAGATTCAGCTGGAATATGATAGCTGATATTCAGCCGCCTGATTATGAGACAAGGGTTGCAATTCTAAAGAATCTTGCCGAAAAGTCAGATATAGAAATAACGCCTGAAATAAATGATGTATTAAGTCTTATAGCAGATCAGGTTAAGGATAATATCAGAGAACTTGAAGGTGCATATAACAGAGTAATAGGTTTATCTCAATTACTTGATGAAAAGATAACCGTAGATAATGCAAAAAATATTCTTAAAGATATAATCAGCGATAATGAACAAGCTGTTGCTCCTGAGAGAATAAGATCAATAGTGGCAAATCATTATAAAATCAAAATAGGGGATATGGATTCTCCTAAGAGAAATGCTGAGATAACGCTGCCTCGCCAGGTTGCAATGTATCTTTGCAGAGAAACTACTGAATTATCTCTTCCTAAAATAGGTAAGTTATTCGGAAACCGCCATTATTCAACTGTTATACATGCTGTTGAAAAAATAGAAGAAGCTCTTAAATATGATAATGAGCTTGCAGAGAATATAGAAACGATAAAAGTTAAATTACAAACCAAAAAGAAGTAATTATTTTATCAACATTTTATAAATGATTTCTGATCATAGATTTCAACTTTTATGAACATGTCAAAAAGCGAGATTTTCATATGTTTTATGACTTATCCACATATTCCACATGCTCTACTATAACTACTAAATATATTAATAAATAATAAAAGCTTCATTCTGAAAGAAGCGAATATAATAATAAAAGAGAAAGGTTAATAAAATGAAAATTTATTGCAGCAGAAGTGAACTAAACAAAGCTCTTAATAATGTATCTCATTCAGTTCCGGTAAGAACAACTTCTAATATTCTTGAAGGAATACTCGTAAATGTAGATAACAATAAGATGAAGCTCACTGCAACAGATACAAACATTACTATTGAAACAGTAATCAATGTTCAGAGTGATGAATCATTTGAATTTGTAGTACCTGCTAAATTATTCTCTGCAATTATTAATAAGCTTCCTGATGAAGACATAATGATGGACTTCAATAATGAAAGCAAAAAGTTAAATATTAAATGTGCAGGATCTAATTCAGAAATCATTTGTTTCAGAGGAGATGAATATCCGAAGATTAAATTAAATGAAGGACAGAATGTCATTTATTTAAGCAAAGAAGATATTAAGACACTTATCAGAAAGACAGCATTTGCTGCATCCACTGATGATATCAATCTCATTCTCACAGGAGTTCTTCTTGAGATCAAAGATGGTTTTATGAGAATGGTAGGAGTTGATCCGTTCAGAATTGCTTCTTATAAGATTGAAGTTAAAGAAAACCAGGATGTAAGAGTTATCATTCCTGCAAAACTTATAAATGAAACTGCAAATATCATGGATGCAGAAGGAGAAGATAAATTAAGCTTTGAAATTATTGATAATAAAGTTGTGATGGCATTCGATAACAACAAAGTCACAATCAATACTTTCTCCGGCAAATTCATAGATTTTGAAAGACTTCTCAATAAGACAGGAGAGATTAATATTAGAGTTAAAAGAGATGATCTCTTAAAGAGCACTGAGAGAGCATCACTTCTTGCATCAGTACAGAACAACAATCTCATCAGATTCAATATTCAAAAAGATGTAATGCTTATCACATCTTTAAATGAAGAAGGAAATATTGAAGAAAAAGTTGAGATTATAAATGACGGAGAAGATTTAAATATAGGAATTAACTCCAGATATTTAAAAGATGCATTATCAGTAATTGATGAAGAAGAAATAATGATTAACTTCAAAGACAGCGTAAGTCCATGCATCATTTCTCCATTAAAAGGAGATAAATACAATTACCTGATTCTCCCAATCAGAATGAACTAAATACAAATAAAGAAATAAAGAAAAGTTTTTAATAAACTATGCAAAGTTTAAGAAAAAATTGATAATTTTGCATAGTTTATATCATATATACAAGAAAAATATATTATAAAAATATACAATAATCTTAAATTTTATGATTATTGTAAACTTATTTATAAAAAATAATAGAAATATAAATAAAACTATGCAATATCAAGAAAAAAATGATAATTTTGCATAGTTTTATTCTTTTTATTATTTATTAAATAGTTACATCAGTTTTGAAAGTTCGACTGCGGTCTGTGCAGCAACTTTAGCATTATTGAATACCAACTGTATATTTGAATCAAGGCTGTCGCCGCCTGTAAGTTCTTTGACTTTTGCAAGCAGGAAAGGTGTGGTCTCTTTTCCTTTTATTCCGAGAGCATTGCATTCTGCGATTGCCTTATCTATAGCCGGATTTATGATTCCCGGATCCATCGAGAATTCATCAGGTATAGGATTTCCGACTAAAATTCCTCCCTTTAAATTCATATCTCTTGATGTCATATAGAGTTTTGCGAGATCTGCAGGAGTGTCCACTCTGTAATCAACTTTGTATCCGCTCTTTGATGTATAGAAAGCAGGGAAGTCTTCGGTGCCCATTCCTATTACAGGAACTCCGTGAGTTTCAAGATACTCAAGAGTGAGTCCAATATCCAGAATTGATTTACATCCGGCGCAAACTACCATGACAGGAGTATTTGCAAGTTCCTCTAAATCCGCACTTATATCCATTGTGGTTTCGGCGCCTCTGTGAACTCCGCCGATTCCGCCCGTTGCGAAAATCTTGATGTGTGCCATATGGGCAATCATCATCGTGGTTGTTACCGTGCAGGCGCCGTCTTCTCCTCTTGCGCAAATTGCGGCGAGGTCGCGCCTTGATGCTTTCTTTATTTCAGGTCCTTTCTTTCCGAAATATTCTATTTCATATTCGGTAAGTCCGGCTTTGAGTCTTCCGCCGATTACTGCAATAGTTGCCGGAACTGCTCCGTTATCGCGAACTACCTGCTCGACTTTAAGAGCTGTGTCTACGTTCTGCGGATATGGCATTCCGTGTGAAATGATAGTTGACTCAAGTGCTACTACAGGCTGCTTATTTGCTATAGCCTTTGCAACTTCATCTTTAACATCCAAAAATTTATCCTTCATTTTTTAAATCTCCCTTACGGTCATATTTGATTCTATTATTTTATCCAGCGCTGACTGGTGATTAAGATCTACGTGGTTTGTCTCCTGAACGGATACCGTCATGGCGGCAACCACATTTGCTGCTTTGGCTGCTGCCACAAGTGCGTCTCCGTCAGCAACGACAGTCGATGCCCATACTATTGCGGCAGTCGCAGAGTCGCCGGCTCCGGTCGTGCAAACAACATCTGCAGGGTATTCGCTGACTATATACATATTGTCACTGCTCGCTGCCATCATGCCTTCGGAACCCATCGACATGAAAACTCTTCTGACTCCCATATCCAATATTTCCTGGGCTGCAGCTCTGTAGTCGGCTTCGGTCTTGATGGTCATACCGGTCAGGTACTCGGCTTCGAGAGTGTTTGGTTTAATGGTATCAATTCCGTCGAGTCCCGGTTTTATCCTTGCAGCCAAAGCTGTGGATACAGGATCTACGTAGATAGGGACTTCGCATATGTCTTTTAGTTTCATAAAAGATTCTTCCGGAATATTGGCATCAACTACGACTGCCAATGCTCCGTTAAACACGTCTGCGAGCGAAGCTACATATTCCGGAGTTATCTTGCTGCATACGGTCATGTGATCTATGGCCACATCCATATCTCCGTTTTCATTATTGACATAGAGATACATGGAGGAAGTATCATCCGGAACTCTGAGCACATGCGAAGTATCCATTCCTATTTCTTCGCAATGCTTAATCATATCCTCGCCGAGCACATCTCCGCCTATAGCCGTGATCAATTTGACATTCATGCCGAGCTTGCAGAGATTATGAGCGATATTTCTCGCAACACCTCCGTAGTTTATGGAGATATTTCCCGGATTTGAATCCGCGGGAATAAGTGGATTATTTGGCGTGCCTCCGATATCTATATTGGCCGCTCCCATTACGACCACATAATTATCACTCATTTGTCTGCTCCTTTATGCGCTCAACCCAGCATCTGTGGCACATAGCCGTGTATCTGTCATTTCCGCCGAGTACAACCTGGTCGCCCTCTGTTATGATGCGTCCGCTGTCATCGAATCTCGCATTGACTGTGGCCTTCCTTCCGCACTCGCATATGGTTTTGATCTCAGTTATTGAGTCGGCGAGCTCCATGAGTCTCTTAGCTCCCGGGAAGAAGTGGGTCTGAAAGTCCGTGCGAAGTCCAAAACAGAGCACAGGCAAATCCTCTTCATCGACGAGTTCTCTCAGCTCATCTATCTGAGCCGGTGTGAGAAACTGCGCTTCATCAGCGATGATGACATCGTAGTTGCCGGCATTATGATAAGCCTCGGCTATGCTTTCATCAGGAGATATTATCTGAGCTTTCTGCTCAAGACCTATCCTGCTCCTGATGATGTCGGCTCCGTCCCTCGTGTCCGTTCCCGGTTTGATCAGCCAGACGGTCATGCCTTTTTCTTCATAGTTGAATTTAGTTGTCAGAGCCTGGGCTGATTTAGACGAACCCATAGCTCCGTATTTGAAATACAGTTTAGCCATATTGTTTCCTCCGCAAATAATTATACAATAGTAAACCGAAAAAACCAGCAAAGAGTGAACACTAAATCACAGTGCAAGTTGAAAAAAATACGCGATTCCTTATAAAAAAGGCACAGTTCCAATTATGTTTTTTGATGATAAAAATGTTTTATTTTATGCCCTCATAGGCTATAATTGACGCAACGGGAATTCGACAGAATTCCGAGAGAAAAATACTTATATCTAAGTAACGAATTATATTCGAGGAGGATTAAGATGAAGAAGTTTCTTATGATTGCCCTCGCAGCTATCATGGTATTCTCCATGGCAGCATGTGGGGGAAACAGCGGTGGTGATGAGGCTGCAGCTGATGACACTATGAGAGTTGCAATGGTAACAGACTATGGTGACATCACAGACCAGTCCTTCAACCAGACAACTTATGAGGCATGCAAGGAATTCTGCGATGAGAACAGCATTGAGTTCACATACAAGAAACCTGCATCCGACGCAGACGCTGACCGTATTTCTTCAATGGAAGAAGCTATCGAGGAAGGCTACAACGTAATCGTAATGCCTGGTTATGCATTTGCACCGGCTATCCGCGAGACAGCTCCAAGCTATCCGGATGTTAAGTTCGTAGCACTCGACGTAAGTGAGTGGGATCTCACACACGACGGCGACAACGAAGTTGAATTCGACGGTTCAAACGTATACAGCGCTGTTTATAAGGAAGAGCTCGCCGGCTACATGGCAGGATATGCTGCTGTTAAGCTCGGATACACCAAGCTCGGATTCCTCGGCGGAATGGCAGTACCTGCCGTACAGAGATACGGATACGGATTTGTACAGGGTGCTGACGCTGCTGCAGAAGAAGCAGGAAAGTCTGACGTAGAGATCAAGTACGTATACGGCGGACAGTTCTTCGGCGACGCTGACATCACAGCTAAGATGGACACATGGTACGGCGCAGGCACAGAGTGCGTATTCGCATGCGGCGGCGGAATCTTCACATCTGCTGCTGAGGCTGCTGCTAAGACAAACGGCAAAGTTATCGGTGTAGACGTTGACCAGGCTGGTATCATCGACGGCGCTTACGGCGACGGCATGACAGTAACTTCCGCTATGAAGGGACTTGCTCCTACAGTTAAGACACTCCTCGGTGCTATTAACGAAGGAAAATGGGACGACTACAAGGGTAAGATCGAGAGCCTTGGCCTTGTTTCCGAGACAGCTGCTGACAACTATGTACAGCTGCCTGAGGAGAGCACTCAGTGGGATGAAGGATTCCAGAAAGAGGATTACAACACTCTCGTTAAAGAACTCTTCGACGGAACAAGAAAAGTTTCCGATGACATCACAGCAATGCCTGCAGTTAAGAACATTAAGGTTGACGATCAGGGAGCTATCAAGTAATTACTTGAAACAAGACTCACCAAAGGCGGCTTCTTCGGAAGCCGTCTTTTATTGTAAATTTAATGCTCCCGAGGACTTTCTCTTATTGTGAGAAAGCGCGTATTTTGATAAAATATCTACATCTATATGTAAGTAGTTTTTGTTATATGACGGAGGAATTGAATTATGGACAATACTTATGCCATAGAAATGGTGAACATCACCAAACGATTCCCCGGCATCATTGCGAATGACAACATCACTCTGCAACTTAAGAAAGGCGAGATTCACGCCTTGCTTGGTGAAAATGGTGCCGGTAAGTCAACTCTTATGTCTGTTCTCTTCGGACTCTATCAAGCTGAAGAAGGCGTAATTAAGAAAGACGGAAAGGAAGTCACAATCAGTGACCCGAACGATGCCAACGACCTTGGTATCGGAATGGTGCACCAGCACTTCAAACTGGTGCAGTGCTTCACCGTACTCGAAAACATCATACTCGGAGTTGAGACAACAAAGAGCGGTGTTCTCCAGATGGAAGAAGCAAGAGCTAAAGTAATGGCACTCTCTGAGAAATACGGACTGCAGGTAGACCCTGATGCCAAGATCGAAGACATCACGGTAGGTATGCAGCAGAGAACCGAGATTCTCAAGATGCTGTACAGGGACAACGAGATTCTCATCTTCGACGAGCCGACGGCCGTACTTACGCCGCAGGAGATTGACGAGCTGATGGCAATCATGAAGAGCCTTGCAGCAGAGGGCAAATCCATACTGTTCATCTCGCATAAATTGAACGAGATTATGGAAGTTGCCGACAGAGTATCCGTACTCAGACGAGGCAAGTACATCGGAACGGTTGAGGTCAAGGGAACAACCAAAGAAGAACTCAGCCGCATGATGGTAGGCCGCGACGTACAGATGGTTGTGGACAAGGAACCATCAAAACCGGGAGATACTATTCTCAAGGTTGAGAACATGACAGTCGCATCCAAACTCCACTCCAACAACGCAGTCAAGAACGTTAGCTTTGAGGTCAGAGAGGGTGAGATAGTCTGTATCGCAGGTATCGACGGCAACGGTCAGACCGAGATGGTCTACGGACTTGCGGGCTTTGAGCCGCTGGTCGATGGTAAGATCACACTCTGCGGAGAGGATATGACCAAGTCATCCATCAGGCACAGATCCACACACGGAATGTCCCACATCCCTGAGGACAGACACAAACACGGACTCGTCCTCGACTACCCACTCGAGTACAACATGGTTCTCCAGAGATACTTCGAGCCGGCGTTCACATCGGGCGCGGGATTCCTCAAGAGAAAGGACATACGTGAGTACTCCGAGAGACTTGAAGGCGAATTCGACGTAAGATCAGGACAGGGTCCTATCACAATCGCAAGATCGATGTCCGGCGGTAACCAGCAAAAAGCAATTATCGCACGTGAGGTCGACAGAGATCACAAACTTCTCATCGCGGTTCAGCCGACCAGAGGTCTCGACGTCGGAGCTATCGAGGGAGTTCACAGACACCTCATCAACGAGAGAGATAACGGAAGAGCAGTACTGCTCGTTTCGCTCGAACTCGAAGAGGTTATGAACGTTCCTGACAGAATTCTCGTAATGTACGAAGGCGAGATCGTCGGAGAACTCGATCCTAAGAAAACTACAGTCGAAGAACTCGGTCTCTATATGGCAGGCGCCAAGAGAAATGTCACGGTCGATGCCAACACGAGCGAGATCGAAGAATCTGAAGTTATCGATGTCGTAAGAGGAGGAAAGGAGGAAACAAAATGAACGAAAAAGCAGTAAAGAAAAACATTTTGAAGAATCCGTCCTTCCAGGCGATCCTTACATCACTCATATGTATCGTAATCGGACTTCTGATCGGATACATCGTACTGCTGCTGATCAACCCGGCAGGTGCGGGAGAGGCCATCAAGACCATCATCCTGAACTTCCTGTCGCGTTCAAGCTCCGCAGCTCAGATGAAGGCCCTCGGTAACACGATGGCCAAGACAGCGCCGCTGCTGATGTGCGCACTTTCAATCTGTTTCTGCTACAAGGTAGGACTGTTCAACATCGGTGCTGCCGGACAGTACGAGGCAGGCGCATGCTTCGGACTTTATGCAGCTCTCGCATGGCATATGCCATGGTTCGTCTGCCTGATAGTTGCAGCTATCGCAGGTGCTGTAATCGGAGCTATCTCCGGAGCGCTCAAAGCGTACAGAAACGTTAACGAAGTAATTTCCGGCATCATGCTCAACTGGATAATGCTTTATCTGACCAACATGATGCTCAACAAAGTTAAAGACCCTACGAGCCCTTACACGATGAAACTCTCATCGACCAACAAGGGCGCACTCATCCCTATGGCAGGACTCAACACACTGTTTGCCAACAACAAAACAGTAACGCTTGCGGTTCCTCTGGCCATCATCTTCGCCATACTGATTTGGGTAATTCTTTCCAAAACCAAGTTCGGATATGAGCTGAAGGCTACGGGATACAACAAAGAAGCCGCAATGTATGCGGGCATGAAAGAAAAGCAGAATATCATCGTAACGCTGGCAATCGGCGGAGCCCTCGCAGGCGTCGGTGCTGCATTCCTCTTCCTGACCGGTTATCAGGAATGGTCCACGACTCAGACCTCGGTACCGGGCATGGGATTCAACGGAATCGCCGCGACCTTCCTCGGAGGACTTCATCCGATAGGAACGATATTCGCATCGTTCTTCATCCAGTCGATTACGGACGGAGGCGCTCTGATAGACAAGTCGGTTTATCCGTCGCAGATCTCCGACCTGATATCCTCGCTCATCATCTATCTCTGCGGATTCGTTCTCTTCTTCAAGCATATTCTTAACACTGCTGTAAGCAAGAGAGACACGGGAGGCCCGAACGTTAACGACGTTCCTGTAGAGCCTATCGCAGACAAAGATGACAAAAAAGAAGGAGGTGACAAGTAATGGTATTATTGATTCAATACACTGTTATATTCGCCTCGGTACTTTGCCTCGTAGCACTTGGCGGATGTTTCTCGGAACACTCCGGAGTTATCAACCTCGGTCTTGAAGGAATCATGGTAATGGGCGCCCTCGGCGGTGCGGTTACGATGTTCCTCCTGCCTGCAGGTACATCCAAAATAGTAATAGTTGTTGCGACAACGCTCGCTGCTATTCTCATCGGAATGATCTACTCCTGCTTGCTCGCAGTTGCAAGTATCAACTTCAACGCCGACCAGACTCTGATCGGTACGGCCATGAACCTCTTGGCTACTGCAGCAGCTACTGTATTTGTAAGAGCGATGAACACGTCCATCAACCCGGACAACGTATCCTCCACAATCCAGTACATCCAGGAGAAAAAAGCATTCCTTAAGTATGTAGGCAAATTCGAATTCAACTGGTTCATGCTTATGGCAGTCATACTGCTGGTAGTCTCCTACTTCATCCTGTACAAGACGAAGTTCGGACTCAGACTCCAGGCCTGCGGTGAGAACCCACAGGCTGCGGACTCCGTAGGTATCAACGTATACAAGATGCGCTGGGCAGGCGTACTGATCTCGGGCTTCCTCGGAGGTCTCGGAGGCATCGTATATATCACAGCCGGCGTATCCGAGTGGAAATTCGAGATGGGTGTTGCGGGCTTCGGCTTCCTGGCACTCGCCGTAATGATCTTCGGTCAGTGGAGACCGACCAAGATCGCTCTGGCAGCCCTGCTGTTCGGACTCTTCCGTGCCCTGTCCAATGTATACACAGGTATCGGATTCCTCGCAGCACTTCACATACCGAGCACGGTATACAACATGCTGCCGTACATTATCTCAATCATAGTTCTGGCATTCACATCCAAGAACTCCAGAGCGCCTAAGGCAGAGGGTATCCCTTACGACAAAGGCATGAGATAATTCTCAAAGCATCATAAAAGCAGCCGTTTATGAGCGGCTGCTTTTTAGTGCGATTATATTAAACAATTTCGTTCAGGAAAGACGATCCATCGCCGCGGTATGCGATGCCGAAGTAGTCGGCGATAGTCGCGCCCATGTCGGCAAATGTATCGCGGGTTCCGAGATTGACATCCTTCTTGAGTTTCGCACCGTAGACCAGGCAAGGCACGTCTTCTCTGGTGTGGTCTGTGCCCGTGTATCCCGGATCGCAGCCGTGGTCTGCGGTGATGATCAGGATATCATCGTCTCTTAGTTTTTCCATCAACTGTCCGAGCTGCACATCGAAGTCGCAGAGCGCCTGTGTGTATGCAGGCACGTCGCGCCTGTGTCCGTAGATCATATCCGTGTCTACGAGGTTGATGTAGCAGAGACCTTCAAAGTCCGAATCTGCGACGTCGAGCACTCGCTCCATATTCGCTGTGTTACCTTTATTTGGATAACTCAGCATTACGCTCTTGCCTGCGAATATGTCGTAGATCTTTCCTACTCCGATATTGAGGAAACCCTCGCTCTTAAGTGCGTCGAGCACTGTTTCGCGCGGAGGCTGCAGGCTGAAGTCATGACGCCTTACAGTCCTCTGGTACGGATGCTCGCCCTCAAAAGGTCTGGCGATAATCCGTCCCACTCCGTGCTCACCCTGCATTATCTCGCGGGCCTGCCTGCAATATTTATACAGGTCCTCGATAGGAACCACGTCTTCGTGCGCCGCGATCTGGAGCACGGAGTCCGCGCTCGTATATACGATGAGGGCGCCCGTCTCGACGTGTTCTTTTCCGTAATCCTTGATAACTTCCGTGCCCGAGTATGGTTTGTTGCAAATAATCTTGCGTCCCCATGCGGCTTCGAGCTTATCCAGGACGTCCTGTGGGAAGCCGTCAGGATATGTAGGAAGAGGACGAGGCGAAATCATGCCGGCCATCTCCCAGTGCCCTACTGTTGTGTCTTTACCCATGGACTTTTCGTGCATGCGGCAGTAGCATCCGATTACATCGCTCTGCGGCGCGCGAAATGATGTGCCGTCTATGTTTGCAAGTCCAAGCTTCTCCAGGTGCGGCACATTCATTTTACCGCTCTTGTAGCAGCTGCCGAGCGTATCGGACCCGGCATCACCGAAGTCCGCCGCGTCCGGCGCGCCGCCGAGACCCACGCTATCTAATACTATCCAGAATACTCTTTTCATTTAACTTTACTCCTTGCGAATACTAAAGCCCTTTTTTCTCATGCTTTATCATTTTTCTGATTGCTTCAATCGCTACGCGAATGGCGAGATCCGTGTCGTGCTCCTGAGGATTCGGCAGTCCTGCCTTCTCTCTTTCCTGGTTGGCAACTGTCAGGAATACCGATCCGACGCGCACTCTGCGGTAAGCGCCGACTATAAACAGTGTGGCGGATTCCATCTCTGAGGCCTTGCATCCCAGTCTCAGCCAAGCTTCCCATTTGTTCAGGAGCTCGTAGCTGTTCGGCAGAGCCTCAGGCATGTGCTGTCCGTAGAAGGCGTCCTTGCACTGCACGACGCCCTGATGATAAGTTACGCCCATCTGCTGAGCGGCTCTTACCAGAGCAGATGCTACGGTTACGTCCGCAACTGCCGGATACTCTATAGGAGCGTACTCCTTGGAAGTACCGTCCATACGAACCGCACCCGTTGCAATTACTATATCTCCGCCTTTGACGTCGATGTCCATGCCGCCGCAGGTACCGACTCTGATAAATGTGTTAGCGCCTACGTTTACAAGCTCTTCAAGGGCAATTGACGCCGAAGGTCCGCCCACACCTGTCGAAGTACAACTTACTTTTACTCCGTCGAGGTAGCCTGTGTATGTGACATACTCACGACTGTCTGCGACTTTCTCTGCATTATCGAAGTATGCCGCAATCTTCGGAACCCTGTGAGGGTCGCCCGGCAGGATTACGTATTCACCGACATCCCCCGGCTTAAGTCCAACGTGATATTGATATCCCGCGCCTTCTGTATAATCTACCATTTCGTTCTCCTTACTTGTTGTCTTTGCGTATCATAGTGCATTAGCTTCAGGGCAACTCTTAATAGCTGCCGTCATCCTTGAGGCCTTTAACAGCCTTGACGATTCTGCTCGTTCCGAGCCTTCTGGCGCCTATTTCTACATATTTGTCTGCATCCTCGAGTCCGGAAATTCCGCCTGAGGCTTTGACCTTGACGCCTTCTCCGACGTTTTTGACCATGAGCTCAACATCCTCGAATGTCGCTCCGCCACCTCCGAAACCGGTCGATGTTTTGATGAAGTCAGCACCGGCAAATGTGACGATCTCGCACATCTTGAGTTTCTCCTCTTCGGTCAGCATGCATGTCTCGATGATGACCTTGAGGATGTTATCTCCGCAAATTTCCTTGAGAGTTCTGATTTCGTTCTCGATATCATCCCATCTCTTGTCCTTGACCCAACCGATGTTGATTACCATATCGATCTCGTCCGCACCATTGTCCAGAGCGTCGCTTGTCTCAAACGCTTTGGTGGCAGTGGTGTTGTAGCCGTGCGGGAAACCGATGACTGCACAGATTCTGACTCTCGATCCCGCATACTCTCTGGCCTGAGCCACGTATGAAGGAGGAATGCAGACCGTCGCAGTCTCGTATTTGATACCGTCGTCGATTACGGCTTTTATGTCTTCCCATGTTGCTGCAGGTGCGAGCAGAGTATGGTCAACGTATCCGAGTATTTTCTTTATGTCCATAATTCACCTCTTTTCGATTATGTGTTATTGTTTTGATTCCCCTATATTATATACTATACGCCATTTTGGTGTATAATTTGTTCGAAGTTTTTCGAAGATTAATCAGGAGCAAATTATGGCAGATACAATCGCGGCGATTTCAACAGCGCCGGGTGAAGCAGGAATAGGAATAGTAAGGGTCAGCGGTCCGGGAAGTATGGACATCATGAAAAAGATCATGGAGAAGCGTCCGCCGGAGATTGAACCGAGGCACATGTACCTGGCGGGAGTCGTCAAAGACAGCGACAATCCTCTCAGCGAGACCATAGACCAGGCCCTCTTTGCATACATGCAGGCTCCGGCCTCATATACCGGAGAGGACATGCTCGAGATACAGGCTCACGGCAGCGCGGTTTCTCTCAAGAAGATTCTCGAGGCCGTGCTCGACACAGGCATAGGAAACATCCGCATGGCAGAGCCGGGCGAGTTCACCAAACTTGCATTTCTGAATGGAAAAATGGACCTCTCGCAAGCCGAGGCGGTAATAGACATTATCCAGGCCAAGAGCGATCTTTCCCTTGAAATTGCAGAGGCTCAGCACGAAGGAAGGCTCAGCGCCACAGTAAAAGAGATAAGAGAAACCCTGCTCGACATCCTGGCTGAGATGGCCGTCGGCATCGACTACCCCGACGAGGATTATGAATTCGATGATGAGGGAGCAAACAGTGAACTCGTCAATAAGCTCAGATGGGTTCTATCCGACGTCGAGGACCTGCTCGATACTGCAGATATAGGAAGGATTGCAAGAGAGGGAGTCAAACTCGTAATAGTCGGCAAACCAAACGCCGGCAAGAGCTCACTCATGAATGCAATACTCGGTGAAGGCAGAGTAATCGTCACCGACGTACCGGGAACTACAAGAGATACTGTCGAAGAGAGCGCATCCCTCGGAGGCGTCCCTATCGTGCTCGTGGACACAGCCGGCATCAGAGAGACCGGAGACAAGGTAGAGAAAATAGGCGTCGAGAGAACCACCCAGGCCATAGCATCGGCGGACATGGTTCTTCTCGTGCTCGACGGAAGCCGTGAGCTCGACGAAGAGGATAATATGGTTCTCGGATATATAGAACACATGAGCCAGGAGCGCATGCTCGTGCTCATCAATAAAGAAGATCTCGGCTCTTCCATCAGTGAAGAGACCGTCAGGGAGAAACTCCCGAACGTAAGGATAATCAAAACTTCGCTCATCGGACGCGGCGCAGCAGACGCTGCCCGCAAGATATCCGAAGAGATAGGAGAAATATTCGAACTCGGCAGCATCAAAGCTTCGGAGATGAACATAATCACAAACGAGAGACATGTACAGATGCTCAAAAACGCAGTCATGAACCTCGACGAAGCCATTTCCATGCTGCAAAACGGAGAACCACTCGAGGTTGCAGAGTTGTCTGCGCATTACGCATATGACTCACTCGGCAAGATAATCGGTGAGGAAGTCGGGGATGAAATACTCAACACGGTATTCAGCCGCTTCTGCCTCGGCAAGTAAAACGGAAATATATGATAGATAAAAAAGCTTTTGAAATTGTTGTTATCGGAGCCGGTCACGCGGGATGCGAGGCCGGTCTTGCTGCGGCCAGACTCGGTATGAAGACGGCCGTCTTTTGTACTAATCTCGAGTCAGTCGCCATGATGCCGTGCAACCCGTCCATCGGAGGCACGGGCAAAGGCCACCTCGTACGCGAGGTCGATGCGCTCGGCGGAGAGATGGGCATTAATATAGACAAGACTTTCATACAGTCCAAAATGCTCAATACCTCAAAGGGCCCGGCCGTGCACTCGCTGAGAGCCCAGGCGGACAAACATCGCTACCATGATGAGATGCTCAAAACCTTGAAAAATCAAGAGAATCTCGACCTTATAGAAGCGGAGATAATCGACGTGCTGACCGACGACGAAGGTGCTGTATGCGGAGTTGTCACAGCCGAAGGAACTGAGATAGGCTGCAAAGCGCTCATCATATGCACGGGGACCTTCCTTGCGGGAAGGATATTCATAGGTGAGGAAGTAAAGGAATCGGGACCGGACGGACTCTCCCCTGCCACAACGCTTGCGGAAAGACTGAGAGCCAAAGGCTTCCCTATGAGGCGTTTCAAGACGGGAACTCCTGCGAGGATGACAGCCGAAAGCCTTAATTACGAGGCGATGAAGGAACAGACCGGGGACGAGAGGATCGTGCCGTTCAGCTTCCTCAACGAAGACAAAGAATACGAAATGGATCAGATATCCTGCTGGCTCTCATATACAAATGAGGATACGCACAGGATAATCATGGATAATATAGAGAAATCCGCGATGTACTCGGGAAATATCGTCGGAGTCGGGCCGCGCTACTGCCCTTCCATCGAAGATAAAGTTTCGAGGTTCAGGGACAGGAAGCGCCACCAGCTCTTCGTTGAGCCGGAAGGACTTGATACCAATCTCATGTATATACAAGGCATGAGCTCGAGCCTGCCGCGAGACGTACAGAAAGATTTCTATTCCACGATACCCGGACTTGAAAATGCGGAGATAGTAAAGCCAGCATATGCAATTGAGTATGATTGCATAGACCCGCTGTCTCTTAAACCAAGCCTTGAAAACAAAGAAGTTCCGGGACTTTTCTGCGCGGGACAGTTCAACGGAAGTTCGGGCTACGAAGAAGCTGCATCCCAAGGACTGATAGCGGGAATCAACGCAGTATGTAAATTAAAGGGCAAGTCCCCTCTCGTGCTCAGACGCGATCAGGCTTACATCGGAGTTCTTATCGATGACCTCGTGACAAAGGGCACGAATGAGCCATATAGGATAATGACATCGAGAGCCGAGTATCGCCTCCTCCTCCGTCAGGACAATGCCGACAGGAGGCTCACGGAGATAGGAAGAGAGTACGGATTGGTCACGGATGAGCGCTATGAGAGGTATTGCAAAAAGAAGGATAAAGTTGACGCGGAAGTCAAGCGTCTGAGGAATAAAAGAGTTGATATTTCAACGTTCAGAGCCTTCCTCGAAAGATGTGGAGAACTCCAGGCGGAGACAGCGTCGAACCAGACGTTTGCAGAGATGCTCGCAAGGCCGGGAGTAAGCTATGATGCCCTGGCAGAGATAGATGATGAAAGACCTGAGCTCGGACTCAATGAGAAGATAGAGGTCGAGGTCATACTCAAATACGACGGATATATCAAGAAACAGATAAACGAAGTTGAGAAGCTCCAAAATTTAGAGAACAAACGTTTGAATGAGGGGCTTGATTACAACTCAATCAGCGGTCTGAGACTTGAAGCCAGGCAGAAACTCAGCGAGATCAGACCTCGCACTGTCGGTCAGGCTTCGAGAATTTCAGGCGTCTCCCCTGCTGATATCAACGTATTGCTCGTTTATCTGGAAAAGATGAGAAGAGAAGAAAAAGAATGACAGCAAGCGAAGAAGCACGCAATTACATAGAGGAACTAAAAAGGACCCGAGGAGAAGAGACCGCAGACAAACTCCTCTCCTATATTGATATGGTGCTCGAAAGAAACGAGCACATCAACCTGACTGCCATCAGGGACAGAGATGAGGCTATCATAAAGCATCTCGCAGACTCCCTTACGATTTCCGAGCTCCCTGAATTCTGGGATGCACAGAACATCATCGACGTAGGAACGGGTGCAGGATTTCCGGGCGCACTCCTTGCAATTGCATGCCCGGAAAAGAATTTCGTGCTTCTCGATTCAACCCGCAAAAGACTCAGAGTAATCGACGAGTTCGCAGAGGCTCTGGGCATATCCAATCTTATGACAGTACATGCGAGAGCGGAGGAAGCTAACAGACAGGAGCTGCACGAGAGCTTCGATCTTTGCGTCTCCAGAGCTGTTGCAAACCTGACCACCCTTTCCGGCTGGTGCCTTCCGTTCGTCCGCAAGGACGGCGCGTTCGTAGCTTACAAAGGCGAGAACTACGCCGAAGAACTCGAAGCCGCCTCCCCTACCATCTCCAAACTCGGCGCCTCTTTTGATCGCGCCGTCCCTGCCGATTCAGGCTTCGACTCCATAAAGGACCACGTCCTTCTCGTAATCCGTAAGTAACGTTTCACGTGAAACAATTAAAGGACGCCTTGGAAGCAGTCTTCGTCTCGAGTCCTCGAAAGTCCGAGACTCAAACCGCTTCATCGATTTTCCAAGCTCGACCGGGAATTCCGCTCTCTCGTCAGGCTCGATCGCTCCAGTTCCCGGCTCTCGTTTCGCCGTCAAATCGCTGCTTCGGTGAGTCTCTGAACTTCCTGCGGAATTCTCGACTCAGACTCTTCCAAGCCGTCTACATATCCGAAATGTTCCACGTGAAACAATTTTACGAAAAAGGAAGAAACATGAAAGCGAGCGAGATGATCGCCGAAGCGAGACTTGCGAGTGAGCTGTGGCAGCTGCACCGTCGTAGCGAGAGACGAGCGGCTGGCGCTGCGAAGCTGAAGCTTCCTCTAAACAAAAAGAAGTTCAGATGAGAGCGGCCCCGCAAGACCGAGCGGAGAAAGGATGCAATGCCCAGCGAGGGAGCCGTCGAGCTGAGGCGAACATCTCACTCGCACTTTGTTGCTTACCGACTACATGTTGTGGGTCGGGATGCGCGCAGATACAAGTTGTGCGATGTTCCTTTTTTAGACCAGCAAAAACACCCAAACTACACAAATTCAGCACATTATAAAGTAGAAAACTACACACTTTTGTTGTAAAATATGCGGAAGTGTTTAATCGGGCATTATGTCCCGTAGGAGGTATTAGATGGGCAAGGCAATTGCTATTTTTAACCAAAAGGGCGGAGTAGGAAAAACGACGACCAATATCAACCTGGCCGCAGGACTCGCCGGCAAAGGCAAGAAAGTTCTGATGGTGGACATCGACCCTCAGGGAAACACCACCAGCGGCATAGGCATCAGGAAGAGAACGCTCAAGACGACTCTTTACGATGCGCTGATAGATACGAGTTTCGACGTCGCCAAAGCCGTACTCCCTACCAATACGGAGAACCTGTACATCATTCCGGCCAGCGTAGATCTCGCAGGCGCGGAGGTTGAGCTTGCGCAGCTCGAAGGAAGAGAAGGAAGACTCAAGAGAGTAATCGACTCGGTCAGAAAGGACTACGATTACATACTCGTCGACTGCCCTCCTTCGCTCGGCATACTCACCATCAACTCGCTGACAGCAGTAGACAGCGTGCTGATTCCTATCCAGTGCGAGTTCTATGCACTTGAGGGAGTAAGCCAGCTGATCAGCACAATCGAGATGGTTAAAAAGAGAATGAATCCGGATCTCTACATCGAGGGCGTAATCCTCAGCATGTTCGACGGAAGGACAAATCTGTCGCAGGCCGTAGTCGAAGACGTCAGGAACTTCTTCGGACCTGCGCTGTATGAAACCATCATACCTCGAAACGTAAGGCTCGCCGAGGCGCCAAGCTACGGAGTGCCGATTATGCAATACGACGCAAACGCCACAGGAGCCAAGGCCTACCAGGCCTTTACGAAAGAGTTCCTGGCCAGAGAAAAAGCTATGAAAAAAGCGATGAAGAAAGAAGGTAAATAGCCATGGCCAAGAAAGCAGGACTAGGGAGAGGCCTCGATGCGCTGTTTGCCGACGTCGCTCCTATAAAAGAAGAGGTCAGCGTGCTGGAGAATCTCCCGGGAGGAGAGAGCAAGGCTGATAAAACAGAGAAAAAGCCTGAGCGCAAGGCAGCCCCAAAGGCTGCAAGCCCAAAAAAGACAAAGCAGGCGGGAAGCGCAAAACAGAACAAAAGTTCGGAAATTGCCGACGAAGACAGAGTCATCTATGTGGACATAAATGACATCAAGCCGGGCAGCGCTCAGCCTCGTATACACTTCGACGAAGCAAAGCTTGCCGAGCTCGCAAGCTCGATCAAAGCCAACGGAGTGATTCAACCGCTCATCGTCAGAAGCAGTACGAACGGATATGAACTCGTTGCAGGTGAGAGGCGATGGAGGGCTTCAAGAATTGCCGGGCTCAGCACGGTTCCGTGTATAGTCAGGAACTTCGATGACAGACAGAATGCGATAGTCGCCATCATCGAGAACATGCAGAGAGAGGACCTGAACCCGATAGAAGAAGCCAAGGGACTCAAAGCCATGACCGAGAAATACGGTTTCACACAGGAGCAAGTCTCCGTATCGCTCGGCAGGAGCAGAACTTATATAGCCAACAGCATCAGACTTCTCAAACTTCCGGATGAGATTCAGCAGTACGTGTCCGAGGGACAGATGTCCGCGGCGCACGGCAGGACGATTATCAACATACCGGACAAAGTAAAGCAGAAAGAAGTCGCAGACAAGATAATACGCAACGACCTCTCGGTAAGAGCAACCGAGAAACTGGCGGAAAAAATCAAGGATGAACTGAAACCGGAGAGAAAGCGTCGCAAGAAAGCAAGCGATGATGAACTCGGCAGAACGCCTGAAATGGAAGCGGTTGAGGCGGAACTCAGAACTCTGATAGGAACTAAAGTGAACATCAGAGGTGATGAGAAGAAAGGCAGAATAGAGATCGAATATTACAGCCTTGAAGAATTAAACCGTCTCATAGATTTGCTCAGGGAAGCGGGCAGATAGCCCGAAAGAGGTTCAGATATGGACAGCAAGTACATAAGCCAGGTACCAATGCCGGCATGCGTCGTGGACGCAGAAGGATTCATAACCGAAGCCAATACGCTGATCAAAAACGTATTTGTCTACGAGGACATCAGCGGATCCAAGTTCTTTGCTCTGACGGGAGTCAAGAGGGCGGAGGTCTTAAAGGCCAACGAAGGAGAACTCGTAATCGAGAGAAACGACAGGGTTTTCCGTCTTCGCACCAATGAAAACCCCGATCCCGAGGGTGACATAGTCGTGTTCTTTGACGAGGCGACGGCGAGATTCACCTACAGGACTAAGCTCGAAAGCGACCGCGCGGTAATCGTATACATCAACGTGGACAATTACGAAGAGTTTATGGCGAGCGCCAACGAGGATGCGAGGAGACTCGTCCCGAGCCAGGTAGACAGCATGGTTCACAATTGGGCGACCAAGTTCGACGCTCCTGTCGTCAGAACGGGAGAGGACAGCTATGTCATGTACACATGCAGGGGTAAACTCGACGAGATGATAGAGGAGAATTTCAGCATACTCGATGACGTAAGATCCATCGAGGCGCAGATAGATTTCCCGGCATCAATCAGCCTTGGCATTGGAATTTCAACGGTTTCACTAAACGAGACCTCCGATCTGGCACAGTCCGCACTCGAACTCGCACTCGGACGCGGCGGAGATCAGGCTGTGGTCAAGACCGACGAGGGAACCCATTACTACGGCGGCACTCAGCAGACCGTGGAGAAGGGAAATCGAGGAAAATCGAGAGTAATCGCACATGCGATGAGAACTCTGATAAAAGACGCGGATAAGGTGCTCATTATGGGACACAGACTCCCGGACATGGACGCTTTCGGTTCGGCAATCGGTGCATACAGCATATGCAGGTTCCTCGAAAAAGAAGCATATATCGTCATGGATAAACATGACGAAGCCATCGAGACACTGTTCGATCAGGCAGAGGAAACAGGCGACTACGAGATAATCAAGGTTGAAAAGGCCATGAGCCTCGTGACCTGGAAGACGGTTCTGATCATCGTGGACACCAACAGACCTAAACTGGTCGAAAGCGATGAACTTGCAAAAGCCTGCAGACAGAGGATGATAATCGACCACCACAGAATTGCAGATGACTCATACCGCAATTCATCCGTGGCATACATCGAATCCTACGCATCATCTGCCAGCGAACTTATGGCAGAACTGATGCAGCACATAGCACAGAAGAGATTCATCAACAAGTTCGAGGCGGAGGCTCTGCTCGCAGGCATCATGGTCGACTCCAACAACTTCTCCGGAAGGACGGGAGTAAGGACTTTCGAGGCTGCGGCATGGCTCAAGAGAGCGGGCGCGGATACGACCGAGGTCAAGAGGTTCTTCCAGATTAAGGGAGAAGACCTGAAGACTAAAGCAACAGCCATCAGCAACGCCGAGATCAGCGAGAACGGAATTGCTTATGCCAGAAATGAAAGCAAAGGCGGAAACGCCCCGATCATCAATGCGCAGATTGCCGACGAACTCCTGATGATTAAAGGCGTTAATGCATCATTTACGCTCGGTATCAACGACAGAGGACAGACGATAATCAGCGCCAGGTCCATAGGAGATGTGAACGTCCAGACCATCATGGAAAAGATGGGCGGCGGAGGACATTTCTCATCCGCGGCGACCCAGCTCGAAAGACCGATGGAAGAGGTTGAGGAGGAGCTCAAGAGACAGGTAAAAGAGTATCTTGAGAAACTCAACTCAGCAGACATCTTTGATGATGAAAGCAAGATAGATGCGATTAACAGAAGAGATACATTGATATAAACCCAGACAAAGGAGACTGAGATGGAAGTCATACTGAAAAAAGACGTAAAAGGTACGGGAAAAGCCGGGGACATAGTCAAGGTTAGCGACGGATTCGCCAGAAACCGCCTGATTCCGAGCGGCGATGCCGTAGAGGCCACAGAGGCCAACAAGAAAATGATGGAGAGGCAGAATGCCAAGAGATTGGAACAGCTTGCACAGGATAAAGCAGATGCAGAGGCCCTGGCTGCAAAGCTCTCCAAAGACCAAATCATACTCAAGACGAAAGTCGGAGAGGGAGGCAGACTTTTCGGCTCCATAACTTCGATGGACATCGCTGATGCGATTAAGGAGCAGACCGGAGAAGAGATAGACAAGAGAAAAGTCGTGCTCGACAAACCGATTAAAGAGACGGGCGTGTTCGATGTGGAAGTAAAACTCTTCACAGACGTGAGCGCAAAAGTCGAAATAAAGGTAGAGGGAAGCAAAGAAGACTAGGATATGGACGAAGAAAGAAGAGAAAATGTACTCGTACCTCCGACGGATATAGATGCGGAAAGAGCGGTGCTCGGTGCCATGCTTAAAAGCACGGATGCAAGAGCAGACGCCACGGGCATTTTGAATGCCGAGGATTTCTATCTCAAGGAGCATGAAGAGATATACAGAACCATGCTCGAGATGGATCAGAGGGGCGTCGGTATTGACATCACGACGGTGTATTCGGCTCTCAAACAGAGAAAGACAGCGGAGATGGCAGGAGGCATGACTTACCTCAGCCGCCTGATAGACGATGCCATCGTAGTTTCGAATGCCAAATATTATGCCGTAACCGTGGCGGATAAATCCAAGATGAGACAGCTCATCAAAGAAGCCGAGGACATCAGAGAGGCAGCGTACTCGGACGAGCTGCCGCCTGACGATGTGCTCGATAATGCCGAGCAGAGGATACTCAACATCGCAAACAAATCCCAGAGAAGCAACTACGAGCACATCAACGAAGTAATATACGAGAACATCAAAAATATGCAGGAACTCGCCAAACAAGGCGGAGAGATCAAGGGTATAGAGACGGGCTTTAAGAAAGTCGATGACATACTCGGAGGATTCCAGAAAACTGACCTCATCATACTCGCCGCAAGGCCGGGCGTAGGTAAGACGGCCTGGGCGCTCAATGTGGCGGAGCATGCTGCAATCAACGGATACAAAGTGATGGTGTTCAGTCTCGAGATGGCCAACACCCAGCTCGGACAGAGACTCTTGTCCATGTCAGCCAATGTTCCTCTCGAGAACATCAGGAAAGGCGAACTCGATGCGCAGGATTGGGAAAGCCTGAGCGCCGCGCAGGAGGCATTCTTTAACACCAGCATGGTGATAGACGAGACATCCGTCATCACTCCGGTTGAGATGAAGAACAAATGCCGCAGGTTCAAGCAGGAGAACGGAGGACTTGACCTCGTAATCATCGACTATCTCCAGCTGATGAGCATGGGTGGCTACAGGATAGAGCAGAGAGAAAAAGAAATCGCGGCCATCACCAGATCCATAAAGATCATGGCCAAGGAACTCGATTGCGCAGTCATACTTCTCTCGCAGCTCTCCAGAGGGCCTGAGCAAAGGGGAGGCGACCACATGCCTAAACTCTCAGACCTCAGAGATTCGGGAGCAATCGAGCAGGACGCCGACGTAGTAATCTTCCTCAAGAGAGACGACTACTACAACAGCGATGACGAAAAAGCGGAAGTGAACGAAAACGCATCGCTCACCTGCGCAGTCAATATAGCAAAACACAGAAACGGTCCTACGGGAGTAGCCAATCTCACGTGGATACCTAGATATGTCAAATTCGGCAACATAGCAAAAGAACAGCAATAAAATGGCCAAGACCAAACTCAGAATCGCAGAGAGAGGCGACATATTCCTGGATACGACGAGAGTGGAGAATCTCTTTATCAATGAATATCTGCCGGACGCACCGGGAGATTATGTTAAAGTGTATCTTCTCGCCTTGATGTATGCGAAGTATGAAGAGGAGATAGACTCGTCCGTCATGGCCAGGATGCTCGGAATGGAGGAGTTTGAAGTCGAAGAAGCCTGGGCTTACTGGGAAGCAAGCGGCCTCGTCAAAAGGAGCAAAGACGGCTCAAGTATAGAATTCATCCGAATGGTAGAGAGGTTCTACGGCAAAAGCGCGCTTCGATCCCTGCAGGAAAGTCCGGTGACGACCGAGCCTGAGCTTGAGGAAGACGACGGAACGGAAGACAACTTCGATGATGAAGAAGTCGATACATTCTATGACTTCGACAGCACGGACAGCGCGGAGACGGAGCCTGTAAAAAAAGCGCCGAGAAAAAAGAGCGCTGCCGAAGAAAGATTATTGGTAAGCGAACAGCTCAGACAGATCTTTGCAAGATTTCAGGAGGTCACCGGCAGGACTATCTCCAGGCGAGAGACTGATAAATTAACGGATGCAATCAATGTCTACGGGGTTAAACCTGAGGTTCTCTTCTACGCGATAGACTATTGTGCAGAGCTCGACAAAGACAGCGTTGACTACATATTCAATGTCGCGCTCAGATGGAAGGAAGAAGGCTGCGAAAACATGGAGGCAGTCAAAGCCCTGATCGAAAAGGACAGCGAGAGAAACAAAGCGTACCGCGAAATCTTCAAGGCGGTGGGCTTTAACAGACTGACCACTCCGGCGGACCGCGAGATTATGAATCGCTGGTTCGATGAGATGGATTTCAGCCTTGACGAAGTGCTCGAGGCATGCAAGGCCACGGGCGGCATCAGAGAACCGAGCCTCAGATATGTCAATAAAATACTCGAAAACAAAATGCTCGAAAAAGGCGGAGTCAAAACTGATACGCCGGGATCTTCATCCGGCGGGGATGCCAAGGTGAGCAGGAAAGTCCTGAGGGAATATTTCGAACATATTCGAGATGAAGAGGAGAGGGCTTACGCCGACAGAATCAGAGAGGCATCGAGTCGGATTCCGGGCATGGCAGAGCTTCTTGACAGGGAAAGCGAACTGAACCGAGATGCCATGAACCTGATGATAGGCGGGAGTTCGGAAGACCGCGCCAGGATGAGAGAGGAAAGAAACAATATTGCGGAGACCAAGAAAAGTCTCCTTGCAAGCGAGGGATATCCTGCGGATTACCTCGAAAGAAGATACAGATGCAATATATGCAAAGACAGCGGATACACCGATGAGGGCACGGTCTGCACTTGCTGCAGGGCCAGAGCTGACGAAGCATATTTATGGAATTTGGAGAGAGATAAGAATTGAGCAAGGGTTTAGAACCGGAAATTAAGAATACGGAAGAACAGACAGAAGAGGTCGACGTTAAAGCTGCGGCTGCCGCATATGCCAGACTCCTTAAGAAAAAGGGTTTGCAACCGGGAGATGATGTATATAATGCGCCTCAAAAACCGGAAGTGAGCGAAGAAAGCGAAATCAAGGAGAGCAAGGCGGACGATTTGCTCAAAGCAGTTGAGGCAGAGTCAGCCGAAAAAAAAGAGCAGAAAAAAGCAGCAAAAAAAGACCCTTATGTCATTAAAAACAGAAAGAGACGCAAGCCGCGCAAGATTAAGGTCAAGCCGTTTGAAAAGAGAAACCGCGGAGTTAAGTTCCTGTCATACATCATAGACGCAAGGGACAAAGCACAGTTTAAAATAGACGGCTCCGCAGTGGGAATCGGCAAGGACTTTGCCAAGGCCGCACACGACATCTCCTCGACTTACAGAAACTCGAGAAGAACCATCGCCACGGCCCTGCTTTCCTTCGCGGCAATCGCTTCTGCAATACTGATAATATTCGACCACTTCACGGTTTATGAATATGCATATAACGGAATGGTTCTCGGATATGTTAAGGAACAGGAAGAAGTTACGGACGTGCTTGAGGTCGCCGGCGACAAACTGACCGAAAACAGCGGAAGCTTGCTGGATATAGAGTTTGTCCCGAACCGAAACGTCACATTCAATCTCGTCGATTCCGGAGGAAAGAGCTTGGATGACTCCGACGTGGCGGTCAATAAATTCGTATATATGACAGATATCGAAGTCGAGGCTTATGGTGTTTACGACGGTGACAAACTCGTGGCAATCGTTAAGACCAACGAGGACGCGGAGAACCTCCTGAAAGACACAATGGAGGAACTTTCAACTCCGGACCAGGGAATGACTCTGGTTTCGGCGGAGTTTGCCTACCCGCTGGACATTAAACCGCTCAACGTACTCCTGACGAGCGTTCAGGATAACACAAGCGCCAGGGAGCAGATGACAAAGGGCGGAGAAATGGAGATTTATCACATCGTCGAAGACGGAGAAAGCATAACCAGCCTTGCCGCTGATTACGGCGTTACTGCGGAAAACATCTACGATGACAGCAATCTTAATGTCGCAACAGCAGTCGAGACGGGCGACAAAGTCTGCATACATAACACGGTAGATCCCGTAAGCGTAAAGATGGTAGAGAGCGGACGAGTCAAGGAAGTAGTGGAATTCAAGACCGTCAAGAAAGAAAGCGACAAGTACTATAAGGGAGATACCTTCGTAGAGCAGGAAGGCAGAAACGGATACCAGACCTTCGAAGGAACGATTACCAAAGAAGGCGGAGTTGAAGTCGGAAGAGAGGGCGAAGTAATAGAAGAGCGCCCGAAGGTGAGAAACAAGATCATCCTGGTCGGAACAGCGGAGAGACCTAAGACTGCTCCGACCGGAACATATGCTATGCCTATAGGCGGATATACATTGACATCGGGCTTCGGACCTAGATGGGGACGTATGCATACCGGTCTCGACCTGGCAGCTCCTACGGGATCCCCTATTTACGCATCTGACGGAGGAACCGTAATCAGAGCAGGATACTATGGTGGATACGGAAACTGCGTTGACGTAGACCACGGAAACGGAAGGGTGACGAGGTATGCTCACTGCAGCAAACTGCTCGTAAGTTCAGGAGAGCAGGTATACCAGAGACAGCAGATTGCTCTGGTCGGAAGCACCGGTAACAGTACCGGACCGCACCTGCACTTTGAGGTCAGACTTAACGGATCGGCCGTGAACCCTGCACCTAAACTGGGACTTTAACAAGAACTGAGGAGATAAAGTGTCCGAAAAAATCAGAGAAATATATAAAGAAGGACCGGAAAGCGACGAAGAATTCGACGAAAGCGAGGAGTTCATCGAAGAAGATGTAGAAATCTTTGATGAGCCCGAGTTTTCGGATGCGGACGAATACGCCTTTGAAGAAGCGAGTGATGAGGACGCCGAATTCGAGGCGCGTATGCAAAGGAGAAGAGCTCGCGTAAGAGGCAGGAAGCGCAGGAGAAAGATACTCGGTGTCATACTGATCATAGTTTTGTTTGCAACTCTCGCCACGATGTGCGGTAAAGACATCGTAAGACTCAAGGCTGAGAACATCGCTCTTCAGAAACAGCAAAAAGAGCTGGAGGAGGAGAGAGACAGGCTCAAACAGGAAGTCGAGAATTCCGGAAACAGAGAGTACGTGCAGGAGCAGGCCAGAAAGCAGTTCAAACTACTCAATCCGGGAGAACTCCTTTTCACTTTTGAGGAAGAGTAATAAAGATGGAGAAACTTAAACTCAGCCGGGCAGTAATCGTAGAGGGCAGAGATGATGTGAGGGCGGTAAGTGCGGCCTGCGACGCTCTCATTATTCCGACTCACGGCTACGGCATTGCGAAGGCTACATGGCTGGAGATCGAAAAAGCATATAACGAAAAAGGCATCATCATATTTACCGACCCGGATTATGCGGGCCGAGAGATAAGAAAGAGGATTTCAGAGAAATTCCCGAATGCCGTGCAGGCACACCTCGACAGGGAGGATGCGAGAGACGGGGATGATATAGGAATAGAAAACGCCGGGCCGGAGATAATTGCAGAGGCACTTACAAAAGCCCTTGAACTTGCCGGTCGCAAGAATGAGATCGGGCAAAGTTCCCCGGAGGCAGAGAGCAAATCCGTAGAAATGGCGGACCTGAATGATCTCGGGCTCGCAACGACAGAGGGCTCGTCGGAGCTGAGAGCCAAGGTCTGTAAGGAGCTCGGCATAGGCTATTGCAACGCATCTTCACTAATTAAGAAACTAAAAGGATTCGGAATAGATATAGATGAGCTCAAAAAAGCAATCGAAAAATGCAAATAGGAAACATCACGGAAGGGCTCCGCACGGATACGGAGGCCTCAGGCCGTCCAAAGGACTCGGCCAGAATTTCCTTATTGATGAAGGTATAATCGAAGAAATAGCAGAAGGCTCGGGAGCGGCGGAGGACGCGCTGGTCATAGAGATAGGTCCCGGAGCCGGAGCGCTTACGATTCCTTTGGCAGAGAGAGCCGGATACCTTGCGGCAGTCGAGATAGACGAAAAACTGATAGAGCCGCTTCGGGTTAAAACCTTCGGAATGGATAATGTCGAGATTATACAAGGCGACATACTGGCGGTCGATCTTGATGAAATTATCGAAAACAGGGTCTCCGAGCACGGGCTGAAATCCGTGCGTGTGGTCGGAAACCTTCCGTACTATATAACCACCCCTATAATAATGAAGCTTCTTGAAACGGCACATGGCATAGACAGCATCACAGTCATGATGCAAAAAGAAGTAGGGGACAGAATCGCTGCAGAGCCGGGGACCAGGCTTTCCGGTGCAATCACGTATCCGGTGTGCTATCACGCCAAGGTCAGCAAGATAGCCGATGTGCCGAGGGAATGTTTCTACCCGGCGCCTAAAGTTGACTCGGTTGTTTTGAGGCTGGACATACTGGATGAGCCGGCGGTAAATACGAAGGACGCGGACTTCATGTTCAAATGCGTCAAGGCCGGATTTTCACAGAGAAGAAAAACACTGCTCAATTCGCTCTCATCGATGGAGGGCATGGACAAAGAGAAGATAAGCACGGCTCTGGACAGGGCCGAAATAGATCAAAGCAGGAGAGCGGAGACTCTCACTCTTAAGGAGTTTGCAAAAATCGCAGATATTTTGCTGGAGGCATAATCTTGCAGAGCAAATCAAAGGGGATTCTTGCTTCAATAGCCGCATTTTTCAAGGCTATATGGGCGGGCATCAAAAACATCTTTCTTAAAATATTCCCAAGAAGAGAAGCCAAATACTTCGACGCCACACGCCATGAACTCAAATACATTCTGTTTATGGCAGTGGGTGCTTTGGTTATCAATCTTTTCATGGAATCATTTGCCAGGCTCACAACAAGCCCGCTTGAGGGTATACGCTGGGCGCTGACGAATCCTTTGGTGTTCCTGTATAACGCGCTCATCATATTTGCAACTCTGACCTTTGCATTGATTTTTAAGAGGCGCAGGTTTGCATATTTCATCATATCGGTTCTGTGGGTGGCTCTCGGTACCGCAAACGGTATGATTCTTACGACAAGAATGACGCCGCTTACGCTCTACGACCTGAACAATTTCGCAGACGGACTGACCATTGCGACCACATACTATTCAGTTTGGCAGATTGCCCTGGGCATTGCAGGCATCGTAATGCTGTTGCTTGTCATAATTCTGATATTCGTCAGGAGCGAGAAGTGGAAAAACATCAACTATAAAAAGAGTCTGGGAGCGATAGCTCTGAGCGTGGCACTGACTTTCGGTGCATCGGCGATGGCTCTCAGCAGCGGACTGATAGGGACATTCTTCGGAAACCTCAATTACGCATACAGGGACTACGGCCTAGCATATTGCTTTATCATGACATCGGCAAACGCGGGCATTTCGAAGCCGAGAGGATATTCCGAGGAAATGATTGCCGGCATACTCGAAAATAAGACCAAGAAAGGTCTCAAGACGGGACTTAAACAGAAGAACGACAGCACGGAGCATCCGAACATAATAGTCTTGCAGCTCGAGTCGTTTACGGTTGCCGAGGACTATGCGAATATACAGGTTTCGAAGGATCCGACTCCGGTATTTAATAAATTGTACGAAGAATACAGTTCGGGAAGCTTCGAGGTTCCCGCCTGCGGCGCGGGTACGGCCAACACGGAGTTTGAGGTTTTGACCGGAATAAGTGCGAAATTTTTCGGGCCGGGCGAATATCCGTACAAGGGCAAGCTCAGAGAAGAGACCTTGGAAAACATGGCGTACATAGCGAAGTCTCACGGATACAGAACGAGTGCGCTTCACAATCACAGAGCACTTTTCTACAACAGAAACGAAGTATATAAAAACCTCGGATTCGATACATTCACATCCGTCGAGTATATGAACAACGTGTCATTTACACCTACTAATTGGTGCAAGGATACCGTTCTGACGGACGAGATAATGGAAATTATGCAGGAGAGCGAGGAGAGGGACTTCATGCACGTAATATCGGTTGAAGGCCACGGCGCATATCCTGCGGAGAAAGTATTCAAGAATCCGTACACGGAAGTCAGTGCAGAAGACGAGGAGACCAAGTATAAATACGAGTACTATCTGAATGAGTGCCACGAGATGGACAAGTTCACGGGAGATCTCATAAAGCGCATCGAGGAGTCCGGAGAGCCGACCGTCATGATCATATACGGAGACCACATCCCGGCGCTCGATGTCAAAGAGGAGAACTACAAACAGAAAGACCTCTACACTACGAGGTATGTCATCTGGGACAATATGGGTCTAAAGAAAAAGGACAAAGACCTGCACTCCTATCAGTGCGGCTCTGAGCTTCTCAAGGCTGCAGGACTTAAACACGAGGGAATCATTTTCGACTATCAGCAGTCCAACAAGCCAAAGGACAGCGGCTACCTCGATGATATGGAAGCTCTTGCTTACGATATGCTCTACGGTAAACACTACGCATACGGAGGCGAGTTACCTTATCAGCCGAGCGATATGCGCATGGGCCATAAAGTGATTGCCATCAAGGACATAATGAAGATAGGAAACAAATACTATATAAGGGGCAACAATTTCACGGAAAGATCGATAATAAGTTTGGACGGCAAGCAGCTGCCGACCATATATCTTTCGCCGACGCTGCTCGCACTCGGGCAGGAGGTTGAGCCGGGTGATGTAGGGAAGCTCAGTGTCAGCCAGGTGGATAAATCCGAAGAAGAAATTCTGACAACCGTCGGAGCCAACGAAGAGCTCTAAGAGAGAGCACAATTACACAACGCTCGCTGTGCTCCGTCGCAGGGAATAGCATACTCATTGCCTTGCCTCTTGGGGCAACAGCCTCGACGCGCTTCGCTTGCTCGGCCTGTTCCTAGCCAATCGCCTGCGGCTTCTTCGTGCTATTCCTAGCTGCTTCTACGCAACGCTCGCTTATGTGTTATTGTGCACTTAGTCATAGATTATTAAATTAGGAGACCGTTATGCCAGTAAAGAAAAATGAAGAAGAAGTAAAAGATAAGGAGCTTCTTGAAGAAGACATTGAGGAAGTTGAAGAGGATCTTTCGGTGCCGACGGAGGACAGACCGGAGGTCGAGGGGATTTTGGAGATTGCCGACGACGGTTTCGGATTCCTCAGGTTCGACAACTTCCTGACCTCGAGTAAGGACGTATATGTCTCGCACAGCCAGATCAGGAGATTCGGGCTTAGGACGGGAGATAAGATTCTCGGTATTTCCAGGAAACCTAACAGCGGTGAGAAATTCGGGGCTTTGATTTACGTCAAGACGGTCAACGGAATGGATCCGATGGAGGCCAAGCGCCGCCCGTACTTCGACAATCTGACTCCGGTATTTCCCGATCAGAAAATCGTGCTTGAAAGCTCGAGCATAGATCTTTCGACCAGAGTGATGGATCTTGTTGCACCTATAGGCAGGGGCCAGAGAGGACTCATAGTTGCCCAGCCTAAGGCGGGCAAAACCGTGTTGCTCAAGAAAATCGCAGCCGCGGTCGAGGAGAAGTATCCGGACATTGAACTCATCGTGCTTCTCGTAGACGAAAGGCCTGAGGAGGTTACGGATATGAAGAGGAGCCTTCATCACTCCGAGGTCATCTACTCTACATTTGACGAAGAAACGAGACACCATGTCAAGGTGGCACAGATGGTAATAGAGAGGGCCAAGAGGCTTGCTGAGTCGGGTAAAGACGTAATGATACTGCTCGATTCCATCACCAGGTTGGCCCGTGCATACAATATGGAAGTTCCGGCTTCGGGCAGAACGCTTTCGGGCGGTCTCGACCCGGGTGCCCTGCACCCGCCGAAGAAATTCTTCGGTACAGCGCGGAACCTCGAAGAAGGCGGCAGCGTGACCATACTCGCCACCGCGCTGGTCGAGACCGGATCTCGCATGGACGATGTCATCTACGAGGAGTTCAAGGGAACGGGCAACATGGAGCTGCACCTCGACAGGCAACTCTCCGAGCGCCGCATCTTCCCGGCTATCGACCTGTACAAATCAGGAACGAGGCGCGAAGATCTGCTGCTCAGTCCTGAGGAGTATCAGGTTATGTTCCTGCTGCGCCGCGCCATGAGTTCGGGCAGCGTGCTCGATGTGACCGAGGAGATCATAGAGAACCTCTCGAGCACCAAGAGCAATAAGGACTTCGTTGACTTTATGCTGAAGAAAATGAACTAATAAGGTATAATAAAAGTACTATGGGTAAAATGGATTACGATAAGATCTTCATAAAGGACGCTTGCCCGACAAAAATCGGCGGACAGGCGATAATGGAAGGCGTTATGATGCGCGGCACGGATCGCACGGCAGTTGCCATGCGCCTTCCGAGCGGAGAACTCTACCTCAAAACCAAGATGCTGAAACCCGAGCCTAAAGCGATGAAGGTTCCGCTGGTAAGAGGAGTGGTAGCCTTTGCGCGCTCGCTTGTTGACGGCATGGGCACTTTGATGGAGTCCGCAAATATACTCGAAGAATATGCTCCGGAGGAGTACGAAGAGGGAAAATTCGAGGCCTGGATTAACAAGAAGTTCGGCGCCAAGGCGGCCTGGAACATCCTGATGGGGCTCGCTCTCGTGGTGGCCGTAGTCATTTCGATTGCTTTCTTCGTCGTACTGCCTACCTGGGTTGTTAATTATATGGGCAAATGGACCGACAATGCTTTGGTTCTGAACCTCATCGAGGGAGTTCTGAGGATGGTGCTGTTCATAGCCTACGTCGTGGCAATCCGAAACATGGAGGACATCAAGACGCTCTTCAGGTATCACGGAGCGGAGCACAAAATCATACATTGCTATGAGAATAAAGAGGACCTGACGCCCGAAAATGCAGCGAAGTATTATACACTTCACCCGCGCTGCGGAACGAGTTTCCTCATGTTCGTTCTCATAGTCAGCATACTTCTGTTCAGCTTCCTCGGCTGGCCGAATCTGCTCTGGAGAATAGTATCCAGGCTGCTTCTTATTCCGGTAATCGCAGGCATCAGCTACGAACTTCTCAAATGGGCGGGTAGATCGGACGGCACTCTGGTCAAGATACTTTCCTGGCCGGGACTGATGCTTCAGAAACTCACAACAGCGGAGCCGACCGAGCAGCAGCTTGAAGTTGCCATACTCTCGCTCAAGTCCGTACTCGTTGATCCGGAGACCATAGAGATCGAGGGCTTCGTGGACAAGGACGGCAACATCGTCAGAAGCATGAAAGAAGAAGCCCGCGCTCAGGCGGAAGTCAGCGAGTGGGAGGAAGGCGTAAAAGCAAACTCGGAATACAACAATGAGATAAGCTCATCCGAACAGATAGCACCGCCGGCAGGCGAGGATGAGATAAACGAAGCTATCAAATTCCTCGACAATCTCGATGCAGACGGATATACCCTCGTAGCTACGGAAGGCGACGACAGGAGAACCATAGTCGAGATCATTACAGACAAAGAAGCGCACGAGGCCAAGGAAAGAACTCTGGCCAGAAGATACACGGCGGACATCAAAACCTATGAGAATGCGCTCAAGTGGGGACAGGCAGCACTCGGCATGATAGAAAACGGCCACAGAGAGGCCAAGATAATCATGTCGTATGTGACAGGTCTTTCGGACAGCGAGGTTCTGACCCGCGCCAAAGAACTCATGAGAGAAGAAGACTTCTATGAATACGAGAAGCGTATCATGTCGAGAATCGAAGGCATGCCGCTTCAGTACATCGTAGGGATACAGCAGTTCATGGGACTTCCGTTCAGAGTCAATAAAACCGTGCTGATCCCGAGATTCGACACAGAGGTATTGGTCGAAAAGATCCTCAGCATCATCAAAGAGAGAGGCTACGAAAACCCGGATATACTCGACATGTGCACGGGCAGCGGAGCCATAGGCATAAGCCTTGCCAGCAAAGTACCGGGAGCGAAGGTCACAATGACCGATGCGTCTGATGAAGCTCTTCACACAGCGATGGGCAACGCCGGCATCAATAAGGTCAACAAGAGATGTATATTCCTCGTCGGAGATATGTTCGATGCGCTCGCGGAGAATGCCACATACGACATCGTTGCATGCAATCCGCCGTACATCCCGACTGCAGAGATTGACAAACTCGCCGTGGAGGTCAGGAAGCACGAGCCTATCAAAGCACTCGACGGAGGAGAAGACGGACTCGATTACTACAGAATTATCGCGGATAAAGCGAGTTCGCACATCAAGTCCGGCGGAATTCTCGCACTCGAAATCGGCTACGACCAGGGCAAGGACGTGACGAAACTCCTCGAGAAATCGGGAACATACAAAGACATAAATATATTCAAGGATCTCGCGGGACACGACAGGGTCGTAATCGCCGAGAGAATATAAGGAGGCTGCCATGTGCCTTTCGAATGTATATAAGGACAAATTGGACGATGCGAATCTCCTGGCCAGAAATGTCGCAGACATTAAAATTCAGGACGGGCAGATTTTCTTTACGGACATAATGGGCGTCCGCACCGCATTTGACGGTCATCTCGATCAGATAGACCTGACCGAGAATTACATAATAGTTAAGGAATAGAAGACAGAAGAAAAGAGGGAAAGAATGTATTGCAACAGCTTTAAGGACTTGAAGCTCTCGGCACTTGGTCTCGGTTGCATGAGGCTTCCGTGCATCAACAATGAAGAAGCCAATCCGGACCAGGCAGCAACGCAGGAGATGGTAGATTACGCCATGGCAAACGGCATCAACTACTACGACACCGCTTGGGGCTATCACTACGGAAAGAGTGAAAGCGTTTTGGGAGAGGCTCTGTCCAAACATAATCACGACGATTTCTATATAGCCACGAAGTTCCCGGGCTACGACCTTTCGAACTTCGACAAATACGAAGAGATTTTCGAGAAACAGCTCGAAAAATGCAAAGTAGACTATTTCGATTTCTACCTCTTCCACAATGTATGCGAATCCAACATCGATGCATATGTAAATAACGATAAAGGTCTGAGAGAATACCTGCTTGAACAAAAGAAAAACGGCAGGATCAAACATCTCGGATTCAGCTGCCACGGCACATTTGAGACCATGATGAGATTCCTCGAAAAGCATGGAGACATCGTGGAATTCTGCCAGATCCAGCTGAACTATCTCGACTACGAATTCCAAAATGCCAAGGCCAAGATCGAAGAGCTCAATGCTCGCGGCATTCCTATCTGGGTCATGGAGGGACTCAGAGGAGGCAAACTCGCCAAAGGTTGCCTCGGAGCAGAGAAGATACTGGCCAAGACAAGACCGGATTTCACACCGGTTAACTGGGCGTTCTCGTTCCTCGAGTCGGTTCCGGGAGTCACAATGATACTCTCGGGCATGTCCAATATGGATCAGCTCAAAGAAAACATCGAGTTCTTTGATGAAAAGAAAGAGCTGGAGGACGAGGAACTCGGAGCACTCATAACGGCAGCCCACTATGACATCGAGGCGCATAAAGGCACGGTGCCTTGCACGGCATGCAGATACTGCATGGAGAATTGCCCGCAGGAGATAGAGATCCCGAGAATTCTCGAACTCTACAACGAGCACGTATACAGTGACGGAGGCTTCCTCGGAGTCATGGGCGTAGAGGCCATCGAGGAAGGAAAAAAGCCTTCCGACTGCATAGGATGCGGAGCCTGTGCGGCGGTTTGCCCGCAGCAGATAGACATCCCGGATGTCATGAGTAAGTTTACGGAACTTCTGAAAAACGCAGAGTTCTAAAATAAAGAGCATAGACTAGAGAGGATTTTAAAGGAGAGTTATATGGACTTCAGATACGCACTTATCTATTTGGTAGTGGAATTTTACTGCGTTGCACAGGCAGCGATTATCTACACCAAGGTATCCGACTATCTCGGAGCCCGCATAGAGGTGAGCCTTTTCAAGAGAATGATAGCGATGTTTTGGCTCTTCCTCTTGTTCGAGATCCTATGGGTTCTCGGTTCCAACGGCATGGTCAGCATGCCTTTGAAACTTGCCTCACTTTGCAAGATTCTATCCACCTTGTTCATACCGTTCAAACTTTATTTCTGGCTGCATTTTGCCTTCAGGAGATTGAAGATAAAAAGGATTGCAAATCCGGGGATGAACATTATCACGATGCTTCCTTGCATCATCATGGTGGCCTGCTATCTTATTTCAATCAAGAATAGCCTTGTATTTGGCATCGCAGCGGACGGCAGCCTGATACAGGGACCGCTGGTAGCGCTTACCGGAATGGTCGACAATCTGTATGGCATTACGATAATAATAGGAGCCCTTTCGGTGATGCTTCGCACCAAAGACTCAATGATGCGTTGGAAAAGCGTGAAGCATATAATCTTCATCGCGATTTGTACAGCCGGCGGAATCCTGGACGCTGTTTTGATGATGACGCCTATCCTGCCTATGATGATTACCCTCTCGCTGGTAGGTCTGTTCTCCAGCCTGCAGGAAGGCCAGATTACAACGGACTATCTGACCGAGATGAACAACAGACGCGAAGCAACCCGCTTTATCGAAGAGGCTGTTCGCAAGACCAACGAAGAGCTTCCGCTCTGGCTCATCATGGTTGAGATCGCGATGGATACCAAAGAGATGGCTAAACAGGACATCAACGAAGAAACCCTCATAGTCAAAGCGGCCAAAATCATTTCAGACGTAGCTTACCTGCACGATGTGTTCGCGTCCAGATGGAGTGATAACGAATTCATCATGGTTGCTCAGGGAATGGATATAGTCAGAGTAAGTGACTTCGAGGAAGGAATAATCTGGAGACTCAAATGGGAGCTCTTCGAAAAGGGAGAATGGAAGTCCGCTTCTGTCGGAACGAGCAGGATCAGATGTGAAGACAAAGAAAGCAGCGTAACAGAACTGGTCAACTCCCTGAAACTGAAAATCGAAGAGAAATAATCAGACAGATATCTATTTGTTCGTAATCAGAGACAGCGCCTGCTCGAGCAGGTCGTTGCTCTCACCGAGCTTATCGACCGCTTCGTGGATCAGATCAGCTGCGACCTCATCGAAACTGTGTGCGAGATCGTGCAGCTCCTCGGCGTGATGCCTGTTGTGGTCGAGCATATATTTAAGCAGGGCAAGAGCTTCTTCCGGGGAAGAAGCAGTTGCGTGCGAATGGCTGTGAGTTGTGCCGTCGGCATGCGTATGTTCATGGCAATGACCGCAGTGCTCATGTGTATGGGTTTCGCTCATTTTGTTACTCCTTGTGATCGTAATTGAATCGGCGAATCATAGATTTGTTTTTAAAGCAGCAGTAAAATGCTGCTTTTCTTCTTGTCGAAAAACATTCTATCACAATTACCATAAGTAGTGACAAGACGCGTGTTAATAACCCCATATAGCGTGTCCGAGGCAGGCGGTATTTTTGTATCAAAAAAATACAGAAACTAATATGCATAAAACGGTTTTCACGTTCAAATTACATTGACACAGCGTTCTCGTGCACTTAAAATTAAAAAAAGATTAAAACGCTTGGGGCACTGTACCCTGCGATAAATTCAGAGGAAAAAACAGAGGCTGACATACCGCAGTGGTACCTGCTTCCGAGAGAGATTTCACGTAAGATGTTGCTCAAAGAGGGAGAGGTAAGGTGACATAATGCGCGACTTAAAGCATCTGATCTATTTCGAGGACCTGTTGCAGGAAGCTAACAACGAGCTCGTTCGAAAAGGCAAGGATGAAGGCAATCTTTGCTTGGGCTACACTTGTTACTTCATGCCTGAGGTCCTTCTTGATTTGCCGGGCTGCTTCGCTGTCAGACTGAGAGCGCCTAAATGCACATCGCCGGATATGGCTACATACTACATGTCCGGAAGAACATGCCACTACGGCAGATCCCTGCTCGAGAGAGCTCTGGAGGGCGGCTTCAATTTCATCGACGCCCAGCTTGCAACGGAGACCTGTACGGTCACATGCAGATTCCAGGAGCACCTCGGCTACATGGATGACGTTATCAACAACGCCACATTCAAGACGGAATTCACAGACGTTCCTTTCAAGAAAAACGAAAACAGCATCGACCATTATGAGAAACAACTGAAGATCCACGTTCTGGACTTCCTCGAGAGGGAGTTTGGCGTGGATGTTTCTGATGAAGCAATATTGAAGTCGATCGAGATCAACAACGAAGTAAACGACATCATCACGGAGATCGGTAACTACCGCAAACTCGACAACCCTACGATCACGGGATACGAGTTTCACGTAATCACGCTTGTCTCCATGGTTTGCCCGAAATATCTCATAATTGACAAACTCAGAGAGACTCTCGAGGAACTCAAGACCAGAGAGCCTGACGACAAACCGAACTTCAAGATTAAAGTTCTGCTCGCAGGTTCCGAGAACGACGACCCGGATTTCACCAAACTGATCGAGGGTTGTGGAGCTCTCGTCGTTGCAGACAGATACTGCTACGGCTCGCTCGAGGCAAGAGGCCACATCGACATCGAAGATGGAGAATCCCCTCTTAGAGCGGTTGCCAGACACTACCTCCTGACCAGCCAGTGCGCGAGGTTCATGGAGCAGAGGGAGATGAGAAACCGCAAGAAAGTTATCGCCGACTACGCCAAGGAGTACAAAGCCGACGGCATCATCGTAGCTTCCAACAAATTCTGCGAGTACTGGAGCTACGAGAGGATGATCGATTCGATCGTGCTGCCGAGAGACTACGGATTCCCGGTTTGCTCTATCGAGAAGGAGTACATCAACACTGCGTCCGGACAGCTCAGGACAAGGTTCCAGGCATTCGTCGAGAGCGTAGAACTCAAAAAGATACAGGAGGGCGTGTAAGATGAAAAAACCTGATTTCAAAAACCTAGACATCAAGAAACTCGCCAGGGATTTCATCCACGGCAAACCTCATGAGGAAAGACGGCTCGGCGATCTATACATACCGGGCACAGGCCTGTACAAACACAGAGAGTGGAGAGGCATCAAAGACACGATGTACTACTTCAACAATATCTGGCTGTACAACTACGGAAACATCGTAATGGACCTGTTCAGATATTCGAACGGCAATCCAAAAGTCTTGCTGCAGTTCCTCAAGGGAACCTGGCGCTACAGATGGATGGGCCAGACATATCTGACCGTACTTCACTGGTTCGACAGAGGACTCGAAGGACTCAGAGGAGAAGCCCTCAAAGCTTCGGCATGGCACTACAGAGCTCTCGTAAGTGCATCGCTCTCGCAGATTGTCGGCATGTTCATGAGAGATGCCAACATCGGAGGAGACCTTGAGCTCAGAGCCAAGACTATGGGCCATGACGAGACCGTATGGGGCGGAATATTCTATCCGTATAAAGACCAGATGGAGAACATCCCTCTGCAGATGATCCCGTACTTCGTAACATGCCACTGCAACAACCACACAGTGCTCAACTACATCGACTCGATTCAGTCACTCGGACTTCCGGGCGACCCTTGTCCGATGTGCCAGGCGGAGTCCGGACTCTATGTCGAAGACGACATGCCGGATTTCTATCCTGCATACATAACAACCAACGAAGCCTGCGACGGCTCCGTAGCGACATCCATCATAACAGACTGGCTTGCGCAAAAACCTCTCTTTGCCATGCCTCAGCCTATGCAGTTCGATGACGATACAGTCCTCGAGAACTGCGCCAAAGAGATGGAAGGCGCTTGGAGATTCATAGAGGAAAAACTCGGCGTAGAATTCCACTGGGATGAACTCGTCAAAAACCTCGAAGCCCAGAACGAACTCATGAGATTCGAGTGGGAGAAATGGGACGTAGACGCAAATACGCCTTACTATCCTGTCAACGGAGTTGCCCAGGCTCTCTACAGAATATTCCAGTCGCAGTACGGCGAACGCTGGATCTGGCATCAGGTAGACGCCAAGGTCAGAAAGATCATGGAGAAGTGCGTAGAGGAGAAGATCGAGACATTCCCTAAGACACGCCACAGAGTAATCGCGTGGTCCTGTGCACCGCTCTACTATTCGAACTGGTGCACATGGGCGTACAACTGCTGGGGCCTGAACGTAGTAATCAACATGGACTCTCTGATGTTCGACATGGAGATCAGAACGGACTCCTACGAAAACACCCTGATGGACATGGCCAAGTACCACGAACTGGCGCCGATGAGAAGAAACGCCGTCGGCGGACTTCACCACATATTCATGCTCTGGGAGAACATGGAGAAGTTCAACTGCGATATGGTTGCA
>CADAJM010000001.1:58434-72447 GCA_902788245.1 uncultured Eubacteriales bacterium
AGAACATGGAGAAGTTCAACTGCGATATGGTTGCAATGTACGACCAACTGCAGTGCAAGGGCATGCAGGGCGTCGTCGGACTCTTCGAAGACGAATTCAGAGCTCGCGGCATCAACGCATTCTGGGTACCGCATGCACTGCCGGACAAGAGAACGGTTCCGAGGTCGGAGATCAGACAGATCATAAACGACTACATGTTTACCGTAATGGGAGAAGAGCCGCTCGATCCGACGCTGCTCGACTTCGACGACAGCGACAGCTGGTAAGAACAATACACCGCTGCCGGCGGGACATCCCGGCTTCGTCCTTCGGAGTCGCCGTGAACTGCCCCTGGCGCGCGGAGAGATAAAGGGAGATTGAAAATGAGAAACAGAAGAAAAGCAAGAAAAGCCAGAAGACGTCGCAGAGCCCTCAGAAGGCTCATCGGAATTCCGGCACTTATATACGGCGGACTCTTCGCAGTGTTCTACTTTGACTTGGACGGCAAACTCCTCTACTACTTTGTGGAGCCGTTCATGAAGAATCACTACGACAGAATGGAGCGCCGCGATCCGCACAGCGTCCCATACGGACAGATTGAAGACGAGTACATGTAATTCTAATGAAGAAGAAGTTCAAAGCCGAGTCTCAGCGCTTGCTGGACATGATGATCAATTCGATATACACCCATAAGGAGATCTTCCTGCGCGAAATCATCTCCAATGCTTCGGATGCCATCGACAAGATGTGCTACCTGGCGCTGACGGACAAGTCAGTGGGTATGAGCAGGAGCGATTTTGAAATTATCCTTACGCTGGATAAGGAGAATCGCACCCTCACAGTCAGTGACAACGGAATCGGAATGAGCGAGGCAGAGCTCGAAAAGAACCTCGGCACGATTGCCTTTTCCGGCAGCAAGAAATTCAGCGAGCAGCTGGAAAAAGATGCCAAGAAGGCCAAGGGTAGCGCAGTGGACAACACCGGGGATATCGACATCATCGGTCAGTTCGGTGTCGGTTTCTACTCCGCGTTCATGGTGTCGGATAAGGTCGAAGTCGTCAGCAAGAGGTATGGCGAAGAAGTTGCGCACAGATGGGTTTCCGAAGGTGCCGGAGGTTACTCGATAGAGGAAGCCGAAAGAGAGACTCAGGGCACGGATGTCATCATGCACATCAGACAGGACGGAGATGAAGAGGACGAGTACAGCCAGTTCATGAGGGAGTATCCGATATACAAACTCGTCAAGAAATACTCGGACTACATACGCTTCCCGATCAAGATGCTGATGCCTCAGCCTAAGATCAAAGAGGGATCGGATCCTGAGAACCCTGAGTTCGAGGAAGTTTTCGAATACGAAGTCTTCAACTCCATGGTGCCTCTTTGGCAGAGAAAGAAAGCCGAAGTTACCAAGGAGGAATACGAGGAATTCTATAAGTCAACATTCCAGGATGACCAGCCGCCACTCGAGACAATCACTGTTTCCGTAGAGGGCATGGTCAGCTATGACGCGCTGATGTTCATCCCGGAGCAGATTCCAAACAAATATTATTCAGATGAGTTCAGCGGCGGGCTGCAGCTATACAGCTCCGGCGTGCTCATCATGGAGAAGTGCAAGGAGCTGTTACCGGAGTATTTCAACTTTGTAAAAGGCGTCGTTGATTCTCCGGATCTCTCGCTCAATATCTCGCGAGAGATGCTGCAGCACGACAGACAGCTCAGGCTCATATCCCAGAACCTCGAAAAGAAAATCAAATCCAAACTCGAGGAACTGAGGGACAAGAAGAGAGAGGACTACGAGAAGTTCTACAAAGGATTTGGCCGTCAGCTCAAACTCTGTGCGCTGGACGACTACGGCAAATACAAAGACCAGCTTCAGGATTTCCTGATGTTCTACTCATCTACTGAGAAAAAACCTGTGACGCTTGCCGAGTACGTGGACCGCATGCAGGAAGACCAGGAATACATCTTCTACGCATCCGGTGACAGCCTCGAAGCCGTAGACAAGATGCCGCAGACTGAGATGCTCAAAGACAAAGGCATCGAGATTCTGTACTTCACGGACAACACGGACGAATTCATCCCGGATATGTTCCGCAATTACAAAGAGAAGAAGTTCATGTCCGTCATCGACGGCGACTACGATCTCGGCGGGGACAAAGAAAAGGACGAAAAAGCCGACGAGATCTTCAAAGAGACTTTTGATTTCATCAAAGAAACATTGGGAGACAAAGTGGATGTGGTCAAAGCCACCACGAAACTCAAAACTCACCCGGTTTGCCTCTCGAGCGGAGAAGGCATCACATTTGAAATGGAGAAGTATTTCACGGCTGTGAATCCGGAGCTCGGAATGAAAGCCAAGAGGATACTCGAGCTCAACGTCGACCACGCCGCTTTCCTGGCGCTGGACAGGGCCCGCGTGGACGATCCGGATAAAGCCAAGAAGATGTGTGAGATACTCTACAACCAGGCCGTGCTCATCGCGGGCCTCCCAATCGAGGACCCAAGCGGCTACACCGACCTGGTAACATCACTATTTTGATAGATTTCACGTCTAATTGGGCAAAAATCACCACAATAGACGTGGGAATAGATCAAAATGAGCAAACAATTCACGTCTAATTGGGCAAAAATCACCACAATAGACGTGGGAATAGATCAAAATGAGCAAACAATTCACGTCTAATTGGGCAAAAATCATCACAAAAGACGTGAGAACATATCAAAATGAGTGAAAACTCACGTCTAATTGGGCAAAAACACTACAATAGACGTGAAATAATAGAAAAACGAATGAATAATTACGTCTAATCGGACAAAATACACCGCAATAGACGTAAAGAGATAGAGAAGAAGAAAATGAGTGAAGATACAAAGATATTGACAGTAGCGGGTAAGGGCGGAGTCGGAAAGACCTCGATTTCGTCCGCAATGGTGAGAATCCTGACGGAGGAGTATCCGGATGCCAGGATCCTCGCTATCGACGCGGATCCTGCCATAGGGCTGACGACAGCCCTTGGCGTCGAGCCTACGGATACGCTCGACGGCATCCGGAAAAAGATAGTCGGTTCCGTCGAGGACGGCAAACCAAAGGAAGCCATCGAGATGCTCAACGAAGCGAGATTTCGCATCTTCGATACCATGCTCGAGGAGCAGAAGTTCAGCTTCCTGGCCATAGGAAGACCGGAGGCAGCAGGCTGCTACTGCAAAGTAAATGCATATTTAAAGGAAGTCATCAGCCTGCTGGCTGCAGACTTCGACTATGTGGTCATAGACGGAGAGGCGGGCATCGAACAGATCAACCGCCGCGTCATGGAGAAGGTAACGCACCTCTTCCTGATTACTGACCCGAGCCGCAAAGGCTGCAAAGTGGTGGACACCATCAAAGAAGTAGCCGACGAACTCGTCATGTACGACAAGTGCGGCGCCATAGTCAACAGAGTAAAAGAGGAGTCCATACCGCATATTCATATCGAGTCGGCCGAGATACTCGCGTACATCCCGGAGGATAAGACGCACGCCGACAACGACATCATGGGAATCAGCGTCTTCGACCTGCCGGCCGACTCGCCGGTAATGCAAGGCACTCGCGAAGCGCTCAAAAAGATGGAAATAATATAGGTATCAATTTATTAGACATACAGCAAAGAGAGGGAGGTTAGCAAATTGAAAGACTTGAAGCATTTAATCTACTTCGAGAACCTTCTGGACAACGCGGACAACGAGCTGGTGGAACAGGCCATTAAGGACGGCAAACGTATCATTGGATACACCTGCTATCACATTCCTGAAGTTCTGCTAAACGTTGACAACTGCGTATCGGTCAGGCTGCGTGCACCACGTACGGGCTCGATAGACATCTCGACATATTACATGTCGAACTATGTATGCGAGTACGCGCGCGCACTGCTCGAGAGGGCTATCGAAGGAGGCTTCCAGTTCCTGGACGGAATGGCTGCAGTCGATGCATGTTCGATGATGAACAGGTTCTATGAACACTTCAACATCCTCAAATGCAACGAAAAAGAGCATTTCTTCCTGCCGATACTGGACGTTCCTTACAAGACCGAAGACTTCTCCTACAATCACATGCAGAGACAGCTTGAAGTGAGACTGCTCGATGCCATGCACGAACACCTCGGCGTGGACATCTCCGACAAAGCCATCAGAAAGGCAGTCAAAGAGCACAATGAAGTCTGCAAGATTATCCAGGAGATCAGCGAGATGCGCAAAGCAGACAATCCGGTCATCACAGGATATGAATTCCATATCCTGAACCTTGTGACATACACCTGTCCGAAGTATCTCATCCTGCCTTATCTCAAAGAGACTCTGGCAGAGCTCAAGAAGAGAAAACCTGATGCCAAACCTGCATTCAGAGCGAGAGTCGGAATCGTCGGATCTGAGATAGACGACCCGGAGTTCACCAAGATGATCGAGGATGCGGGAGCCAGAGTCGTGTTCGACAGACATTGCTTCGGGGCAATTCCGGGCAGAGAAGTCATCGAACTGAGCGACAAGGAAGATGCGCTGCCTCAGATCGTGCGTCACTATATGAACACTTCGGAGTGTGCGAGATACATCGCAGACAACAAGGTTCAGCAGAGAAGGGACACGGCAGACAGACTCGCCAAGGAGTTCAAGGCAGACGGCATCATCTACGAGCAGATGAAGTACTGTGATTTCTGGGGATTCGAAAGAGCCCTCGTCAGCCACATCATGGCAGAGGAGTACGGTTGGCCGATTCTGTCAATCGACAGACTGTACAACGCAAAAGGCTCGGGACAGCTCAGAACGAGATTCCAGGCATTTGTTGAATCTCTCGAAATCAAGAAGATCCAGAAAGGAGGCAAGAAGTAATGGTACTGACAACGGAATTACTCGGCATCAGAAATTCTCTTGCCGAAAAGATGGAGAAGAAAAAGAAAGCTGCGATTGCAAGCGGCAAGAAATCGCAGAAATATCCTAACCCTGCGTTCTTCCGCGCAAAGGACAACATCAACTGGAAGGCACAGGGAAAGAATCTCATGGAGGTTGTCGGCATCGCGACCGAGATGTTCAAGGAAGCAGACCACAAAGCTTTCTGGAAACTCCAGGCCGAAAGATGCATGGATGACCTGAACAGATGCGCCACAGAGTTCAAACAGGCGCTCGAGATGAGCCCTGAAGAACTCATAGACGTATTCCTCAACGGAGAGAAAACTCTCGGAAAACTCTACAGAAAAGGCGACATGGCCACAGTAAGAAGAGAGTGGAGGGGTGTTGCAGACACCGCATACGACTTCAAGGAATGGCTGAGAATGTGGGGCATGCTCCTCATGACATTCTCAAAAGACCTCGTTCCTGCCCTGAACTCCGCGCTTTACTACAGATGGATGATTTCATACTTCTGCTGCGTGGGCTTCATGGACAAAAATACATCCGGTCAAAAGGGAAGCGCCCTCAGGATGTCTCACCTCATGATATTCGACATCTTCCGTTACGTAGCTGAGAACCTCGTATTCCTTGCCAAGTGCGACGAAAAGAACGGAAACTCTCACGCTCTTAACAAGAAAGTCGTGCTCTTCGATGAGATGACGATGGGACAGCTCATGGCAGGTTTCCCTGATCTTCTCGGAATCCCGTACCAGCTCATGCCGGTATTCCTGGTATCCGAGATCGACCAGCTCACCTGCATCCCGTACATCGATGCGGTAGAGAGTTTCGGACTTCCGGCAGACACCTGCCCGGTACCGAGCTCGGAGTGCGGAGCGCTGGTAATAGACGCACTGCCACACATGGGATCCTGCTTCATTTCAAGTTCGATGCCATGCGACGGATCCACGATGGCTTCGTCATACATGTCACGTAGATTCCCGAACCTCCCGGTTTACCACCTGACTTTCCCGGTCAGATATGAGTATGAAGAGACGACTCAGGATGCCGTAGAGGACATCAAGGGATGCATCAAGTTCGTAGAGGAAGTCACGGGCGCGAAATGGAGCTGGGATGCTTATTTCAAGCAGATCAAACGCTTCAACGAGGAGACCGTGATGGAGATGCAGAAATGGGATGTCAACAAGACAGACTATCCGCAGATTATCGGACCTTGCTACGAGCTCTTCCGTAAGTGGAACTACGAGATGGACGGTGGTGCAGACCCACGTGTAATCAAGACCTTCAACAAGGTAAACGACATCATGATGAAGGCTTACGAGAGACGCGAAGAGGCATGGCGCGGCAAGATGAAATACAGAGGAATCGTATGGTCTTGCCCGGCTCACTACTATGCTAACTTCAGCAACTGGCTTGCCAATTGCTGGGGTATAGACATACTCGTTGAGATGGAGTCGCTGAACTTCACCAAGATGCTCGAGACGGAGGACAAGGAAGAGGCTCTTATGGACCTCGCCAGACTCTACGAGCGTATGGTAATGAGACGTCACACCAACGGCGGATATCACAACGTAGTCGACGAGCTGTGGAGACAGGTCGAAGACTGGAGAGCCGAGATTATCATCATGTACCAGAACGTAGCCTGCAAGAACATGGCCACACTCCAGGGAGTGCTTGATGATCAGTGCAGAGACAGAAACTACCACATGATCTGGATTGAGCACGACCTGATGGACCCGCGTACGGTTTCCAGAAAGACCATGAGAGACAAGGTTAACGAGTATATGAGAACGGTAATGAAGGCAGAGCCTGTCGACCCGACACTGCTCGACTTCGATGATGAAATAAGCATGTAATTAGAAAAGGAGAAAAGAAAATGAAATACTATGGTGGCTGTGATGTAGGTTCAACTTATACCAAAGCAGTAATCATCGACGAGAACGGCAAAATGGTGGCTGATACTACAATCAAGAGCAAAATCAACTCAGAGCAATCTGCAAAACTCGCAATGAAGGAAGTTCTCGATGAGGTAGGACTCAAGGACTCCAAGGATCTCGAGTACCTGATCGGAACGGGCTACGGACGTAACAAAGTTCCGTTTGCCGATGAGAATATCTCCGAGATTTCCTGCCACGCAATGGGCGTGCACATTACCGACCCGAGCGTAAAAGCTATCATCGATATCGGCGGACAGGACGTTAAAGGTATCGCAGTAGACACAGACGGCACGGTAAAGAACTTCGCCATGAACGACAAGTGCGCTGCAGGTACGGGCAGATTCTACGAAGCTATGGCAAGATCATTCGAGATGAGCATGTCCGAGTTCTCGAAACTCTCGCTCAATGCCAAGAACGTAATTCCAATTACGGCTCAGTGCACGGTATTCGCAGAGTCTGAGGTAATCACCCTCGTAGGTGAGGACAAACCTATGGATGAGATCGCAGCAGGAATCCAGATGGCTGTTGCTAAGAGATGCTTCGTAATGGCCAAGAAAGCCGGCGCTACCGACTCCATCACACTGACAGGCGGATGCGCTAAGAACGACGGACTCAAGGACGCTATCGAGCACGTTCTCAAGCTCAAGGTTATCAACCTCAAGACCGACCCGCAGCTGATGGGAGCACTCGGTGCTGCTGAGTTTGCCCGCCAGAAAGGCCAGGCCAAGAACTAACGTGAAGACACAGGACTTCGCTTCGGAAAGGAGCACATCATGGGCGTAATCAGAACTACCGGCAAAGTGGTTAAAACCACTGCGGTCGTAGGAGCTGTTGCAAGCGGAACTCTGTTTGCGGTATATATGCTCAACCTCGACCAGAAACTCCTCGCATGGGCTTATGCGAGGGTAAATGAGATATTCGATCGCAAAGAGGTCGATATCAAATTCTAAAAGGCGTAAGATATGGAACTGTATAACTCAATTATTGAGAAAATTGACGGCATGCTCGGATCGTCAAGTCCGAAGCACTACGACTACAATCCGAACAGGTGCTGGGAGGACGTAGGCGGAAATCAGCTCGTCATGATGAGAGAGGCTGCGTATGAGCTCGGCGGGGACGGCAAGCCCGCGGTGAACTACGCCTGCGTCACATCGGGCGACTATGTGGATAAAGACGAGATACTCGTTTACGGAAAGGACCTCTCCGAGATTCACGGAAGCGTTCCTTTTGCGAGGATTGCCGTGGTCAAAACCAAGAACCTCGTGGGAGAAGGAGAAGAGGATACGGAGCCTTTGTTCCGAGCGATTCAGGACATAGACTTCGTGAAATATCACGTGTATCCGAAGGGATATATGATCAGGTCTTCCTCCGACAGTTTTCGCGAGCAGGTTAGGGTTTCCAAGGAAGCCGCACGACGCGGGATCAATTTCGAGCAGGTCGGGAACTCATATATTACGCAGTATAAGAAAAATCCTGACGTCATAGCGGTCAAGATGATATTCCTGACGGCAGACGACGCAGACTACGCAGGCCTCAGATCCGATGCCAAAAAGACCAGGGACATCACCATGACCCTGTCCAAAATACTCGAAGGCATGGCTACGGATTGCCACTCATGCAATCTCAGAGAGATTTGTGACGAGGTGGAAGGCCTCAAAGAACTGCATTTCGGAAAAGAAAAGAAAGAATTCAAAGGTTAAGTAAAAACAAATATATATATCGGAGCCATACTATATAGAATATGCTATAGTATCTTTCAGACAGGAGGATTCTGGTATATATGAGGAAGAGAAAAGAAGGAAAAGAAAACACCTACAGTATGACTGAAGGGAAACTCTTTCCTTCTTTTATTGTTTTTCTGCTGCCTCTGATAGCAGCAGGATTTCTGCAGCAATCCTATTCCTTTGTCGATGGGCTCATACTCGGCAACTTCATAAACCAAAATGCGCTTGGCGCAGTAGGAAGTGTAGGAGCGATTATTGACGCCGGGTCTTTGGTACAGATTGCCTTGGGCAGCGGTTGTGCCATAATGGTGTCTCATTTGCACGGAGCCCAGAAAACTGAAGAAGTAAACAGACTCATAAAAAACATGAGGCGTCTGCTTACAGGTATTTCGTGCATCCTGGCACTTGCCGGGATATTGCTTGCCGATTCGTTTTTGATGCTATTGCATACACCGGAGAATCTCACCCGAGGGGCCGCTCTGTATATGAGAATATGCTTTTTGGGAATACCTTTTGTCTCTTTGTACAACCTGCAGGCAGGAATACTGAGAGGAATGGGCGACAGCAGACACCCATTGGGCGGAATTGCGGTTTCAAGCGTTGTCAATATTGGGCTGGATATTATTTTTGTCGTAATCATGCGAATGGGAATTGCCGGTGCAGCGACAGCGACTGTGGCTGCTGAGATTTTATCTGCTGTATACCTGTACTATAAACTGGAACAAAGAAGAAAAGATCCGGCGTGGGATGCAGGCAGAGAAGTCAGTAATAGCAAAAATGATAAAGCCAATGTCGCTGAAAGCATTAAACTCGGAGCACCTCAGCTTGTGCAGTCCCTGGCAACTTCCGGCGGAATGATCATGCTTCAGAATGTAATAAACATGCTTGGTGCCGTTGTTGTCGTAGGTGTAGTTGCAACCTTTAAAATTGATTCCGTTTTGATTGCACCTCTTTTGGGACTTGGAACTGCAGTATCGGTTTTTACCGGACAGAATATAGGAGCCGGGAATCATGCGCGAGTAAAAGCTTCTCTTAGGTGTGGGTTGATAACAGGTTTTTCAATCTCACTTCTTTTGACATTAATACTGTGGGGATTCGGGTATCCGCTGTTTGGATTGTTCGGCCTTGAAGAGGACGCAGCAGAGTATGGATACAGATATCTCACCATATGTCTTCCATTCTACTGGATGTTTGGCATGCAATTTGTTCTTCATGGATTTCTAAACGGAGCCAAGCATACGGTCATCACATCTTTCGCTTCAGTAGTTGGACTTGCTTTAAGAATTGTTTTTGTCTACATGGGATACAGGCACTTTGGAGGGGACATTCTTCCAGTCGCAGAGATAGCATCGTGGACGACATGCCTTGTTATCGATGCAATCTATATTGCCAGACTAGCCTTATCGAAAAAAGCAATATGATTTTCGACTTGTTTTTTGTCTGCAAGTCGGACTTACAAGCATGGCTTTGTTATACTTTAGAAAATGCTTGAAATCATTGTAACAGTTGATTTAACAACGGGAGCAATCTCAAATAAAGAAATCTCATCCGGAAGCAGAGGCCTTTACGGAAGAGGTCTTGCTCTTGATTTGCTGAAGGAAACCGTTCCAGAAGAAGCAGGGCGCTTCAGCCCGGGCAACGCAGTTGTTTTAGTGCCCGGATTGTTTGTCGGCAACCCTGCGCCAAGTGCTTGCAGGATTATGATGGCTACATGTGAAGGTGCGTCCGGCGGAATGCAAATTTGCAATATGACGGGAAACCTCGCTCAAAAGCTCGGGAGTATCGGAGTTGCAGGGCTGGTAATCAAGGGCAAAGCAAAAGAACCCGGCACGGTGGTTCATATAGATAAAACCGGAGTGTCTATATACTGCGACAAAACGCTAAACGGTCTTCGGACATCTGATATCATCGGAAAACTGAAGGAACGATATGAGAGGGATAGTGCCATTATCGGAATAGGAATAGCCGGAGATATGATGCTTCCGCTTTCTTCCGTTTTTTGCACTTACCCGGATGGCGATCCGGAGTATCACGTTCCGAGAAATGGGTTCGGAGATGTATGGGGTGCCAAAAATCTGAGAGCTGTGGTTGTGGAAAGCGAAGGATATTTTGGTAGAACATGCAAGGATCCGGAGCGCTTCTCTAAGGCGAGCAAAAGACTGGCAGGAATAATAGTTAACGATGAAATATGCGGTAGCGCCCTGCCCACTTATGGTTCCATAACGATAATGAGAATCCTTGAAGGCGGCGAAGGGATAAGGACATCGCCTGAAGTCAAAAGGATATCCGAAAAGGACAGGCTGCAAGATAAAGCCGGATGCAGCAGGAGAATCAACAGAAACTGTGCTCCGATGTGTGTGATAGGCTGCTTGAACAGACATGCTGCTTCAAAAGGCAGGAGATATTCAAGCCCCGCGCAGGTCGAAACCCAGGCCGCAATTGAGAATTGCTTCGGAGTAGATGATTACGAACTGGCCAGAAGGGTTCAGGAGAAAGCATCTGAGATAGGACTCGTGGCCACGGAGTTTGTTACATCAGCCAACGCATACGCCAGGGCAACAGGCTCGGAAAATGCGCAAGAGAACCTTCTTGACTGGCTGGATGAGCTTGCTGCCGGTAGTCTGACCGGCAGAGTCATAGCAAGCAGAACCCATGGTGTAGCGGAACTGTATAAAGATATAGAGCTTGACAACTGGATGGATGTCAGTGCTGCTCAGGAGGAGGGCAGTTTTGACATCAGGATGGGAGAAAAGTATCCGAGCCTGGACGGACTTACCGCACTTGAACTCCTGTATGCGCAGATCTTTGTTCTCGAGAATCTGGGTTTTTGTATATTTACATCATTCGCCCTTCTCGACAACGCGGAAGCCTTTGATATTTTGGCAGAAATGTTTGAGTCCAGAACTGGCATAAAGATGGACGCAGAGACTCTTATTGGCGAGGCGAGAGAATGCATCAGAAGGGAAAGAGCATATAAGGAAAGAAGATGGATGGCAGGGCAGAAGAGCAATATTCCGCCGTTCACAAGAGTTTTATACAGATATTTTGGCAAGAGAGAAGAGGTCTGTAATGACTGAACGGGCAAAGAGACTGATAATATCGGCTATGGTCGTAATTCTGTTCGCAGGCATAGTTGTATCGGTTTTTCTCGGACAGTTTTCGATAAGCCCCGGGGAACTCTGGGGAATTATCAGATCTCAGTTTACTGATATAGAACCTTACTGGACAAGCCAGCAGGAACATATTCTCTGGACAGTCAGACTGCCGAGGATTCTCGCTGCATGCATAGTCGGGCTTGCGCTGTCCTGCGCAGGAGGAGTTTATCAGGGAGTATTTGAAAACCCAATGGCTGCACCTGATTTCCTCGGTGCATCAAGTGGAGCAGCTCTCGGTGCAGCTCTTGCTATTATACTCGGTCTCGGGGACAGGATGATTACGCTTATGGCTTTTGTGTTCAGCCTTGCAACCATTTGTCTCGTATATTTCATAGGCAGCAGGACCAGAGGGAATAAAACTGTGGGCCTGGTGCTGGCAGGACTCATGGTAAGTGCACTCGCACAGGCCGGAACCAGTTTCATAAAACTTGTGGCAGATCAGACCAATGAGTTGCCGGAAATTACATACTGGCTTATGGGCAGCCTAACGGGAATCGAAGCCTCGGAGGTTCTCTATGCATTCGCAATAGTATGCATAGGGTGTATACCATTGCTTTTTCTCAGGTGGAGGCTAAACATACTGACAGTAGGTGAACAGGAAGCTGAAACTATGGGGCTGAGAGTCTCGCTTGTAAGAGCTGTTTCACTAGTATGTGCAACCCTTATTACGGCGGCGGCTGTCTCAATCAGCGGCATGATAGGCTGGGTCGGGCTGGTTGTTCCTCACTTCTGCAGAAAACTGGTAGGGAATAATTACAGATATTTGCTTCCGGCATCGATGCTTACAGGAGCGTTCTTCCTGCTGATGGTAGACAATGTCTCGAGAAATCTGTTTCCAGTTGAAATTCCGATAGGAATACTGACGGCAGTAATAGGCGCACCGTTCTTCATCTACCTGATTACAAAGGGAGGTGAGAGTGCATGATCAGCGTCAAAAACCTAAGCTTTTCATACGGCAATCGGGAAGTTCTGCATGATATTACATTCGATGCAAAACAGGGAGAGATGCTTTGTGTTCTCGGGCACAACGGAGCAGGAAAGAGTACACTTTTCAAATGCATGCTCGGTTTGCTCAGAGGATACGGCGGAACCGTGACGATAGACGGGAAGGATATGGCCGGGATGAATCCTGCGGAAAAAGCGACGCATGTTGCCTATATACCACAGGCGGCAAATCCCGCATTCTCGTACAGCGTGATTGATATGGTGCTTATGGGGACCAATCCGAGGCTGTCGGGAAGAGTCAGCCCGGGAGCTGCGGAAAGAGAAATCGCTCTGGATACACTTGAAAAAACAGGGATAGAAAGCCTTGCGAACAGGAGCTACTCTATGATTTCCGGAGGAGAGCAGCAGCTGGTGATAATAGCAAGGGCCCTTGCGCAGGGCGCCGAGACACTGATATTGGATGAGCCGACATCAAGCCTGGACTACGGCAATCAGATGAGGGTGCAGAAAATTCTGAGAAAATTGATTGAGGAAGGCTATACGATAATCCAGAGCTCACATAATCCCGAGCAGGCATATACATTTTCAGACAGAATAATATGCATCAAGGAAGGACGAATTTTCAGAGAAGGAGCACCCGTAGACATAATGGATGAGAGACTCATTGAGGATCTCTATGGAATAGAAGTGGAAATGATGACCAGCAGTGATAAACGGGCAAGGTTTTTTGCACTCAAAGAAGATGGGCAGAAATAGCAGATAATGAGGATAAAAAGAAAATTTTACATATTCGGTTTACTTCTCCTGGCTGCAGTAATGTTGTTGCAGATAACATCATGTGGCAGCAACAGCGAACTTGAATATCCGGAAGGGACGGAAACATATATATATACGGATGACTACGGCAGAGAGGTGGAGATTCCTGTACATATAGACAGAATCGTCGCATCGGGCCCGAATGCGCAGATGATTCTCGTTACGATTGCTCCAGAGATGATGGTCGGACTTGCAGAGGCTCCGAGCAGGGCACAGCAGCCGTACTTCCCTAAGGAATATGTGGATCTTCCGACTCTCGGTCAGTTTTACGGCAAAAAGATGAGCCTTAATCTTGAGAATCTCATGGAAACTGATACACAGCTGATTATTGATGTCGGGGAGATTCAGGAGGAAGGCAATGAAGATATGGATAATATTCAGAAGCAGACCGGAATTGCAGGATATACTCTTCTTTTTAATTCACATGGCCTGCTGCTTTCACAGCATGATACATTTGAATCAATACGATCTGCCGTCACTAAGGACATGGATATAAAATCCTCTCTTGATGTTATTGATATGGCACCGCAGCGACTGCTTGTAGAGGATACCGACCTTGGAAAGAAGCTGCAAAAGAAAATTTTA
>CADAJM010000002.1 GCA_902788245.1 uncultured Eubacteriales bacterium
GCTCAACGACTACATCGTATACACCCTGGGCCTCCGTGACCCGCAGGAGCTAAAAGACATGATCAACGATGTTATCGAGGGCAAGGACGTCGAGAACACCAACGACCAGCTCGAGTGGACCTACGACGATTTCATCGGAAAGGAATTCGCCCTCGTCCACGTCTGCGATACTTTCAAGCGCAACTCGGAATACGATGTCTGGGAAGACATGTCTGAGGACGAAGAATATATGGAGGACCTCATCAAGAAGTCCGAGAAACTTCACATCAGCGGCATAGTCTGCGCCAAGGAGAAGTCCGGCGCCAACGCAATGGATTCAGGCATAGGCTATCTTCCTATTCTGACCAACCACATGATCGAGTACGCCAAGGAATCCGACATAGTCAAGATCCAGCGCGCGCAAGATAAGGTCGATGTGTTCTCAGGCAAAACCTTCGAGGAAATTCGCAACAAGGAAAGCGAAGGTCTCGGCTTTGAGGACATGATCAGCATCGATGAAGGCAAGCTCAAAAGCGCCCTCGGCGGCGACATCAATCCGAATGCCGTAAAAAAAGATATCCAAAAAATTGCCGAAAAGGAGATTAAGGATCTTAGCAAAAACGACTCCGCCGAGAAGATTGAGGATGACGTGAACGCAGCGATCAACAAAGGCTGTGATGCGATAAGCGCCGCTGTTCTCGCAAAAGGCGGAGATGTGACAGCCGAAGATATAGACAAGGCTTTTGCAGACAACCCGGATAACGGGAAACACGCGAGGGTAGTTAATCCGATTCTCAGCGGCTACACTGATGCGGTGAAACAAACCCTCCAAACAATAAAGGATAATATACCGGAGGGAACACCTGAGGAAGTCGTCAAAGAGATAATAGCCGCCGGAATGGCCGAGGCTCTTCCTGTAGTCAAAGAAACAACCATCACGAACGACAAGGTTCAGGAAGGTATCAAGCAGTACGGACAGGGAATCGAGATGATGCAGGATGCTCAGGTAGTCGGACCTGCTCTCGGCAAAGCCGCAGAAGCCGTCGGCAAACAATTCAATGTCGACCCTGCCGGCATCGCGGACGCCTTTACCATGAAGATGGATGAGGATGAGATCACGAGGCTTATTACCGCGTACGTATCCGGCGGAGCGGAGACCAGCTATGACAGAAACCTCAGGAAGCTCGGCTACGCGGATATAGAGAATCCGTACGCCATGATGTTCTACCTCAAGGACTTCGAGTCCAAAGAGGCATTCCTGAAATTCATAGATGACTACAATAAAGAGATGCAGGATAAGGGCGACGACGACATGGTCATCAGCTACACGGACATCACCGGCGTGCTGATCAAATCCGTCAAGACGATTACCAATGCCGTCAGCTACGTGCTCATAGCATTCGTAGCCATCTCGCTCATAGTATCCTCTATCATGATCGGAGTTATCACATACATCTCCGTTCTCGAGCGGACGAAAGAAATCGGAATACTACGCGCCATAGGTGCATCGAAGAAAGATATAGCCCGCATATTCAATGCGGAGACCATAATTGTCGGACTCTGCGCCGGCGTGATAGGAATCGGCGCGAGCCTTCTGCTCCTGATCCCTATCAACAAGATACTTATCGGGCTTACCAACATAGCGGCTCTCAAAGCCGTGCTGCCGCCGCTCGGCGGAGCGGCGCTGATAGCCATCAGCATATTCCTGACGTTCATTGCAGGACTCATCCCGTCAGGAATGGCAGCACGCAAAGACCCTGTAGTCGCCCTGCGCACAGAATAGAGTTCGGCTCCTCATTTTGATCAGTACACAATTCTCAAACGCAAAATAAAAAAAGAAGCGGTAGCATTTGCCACCGCTTCCTTTTTGTCTTAGGTATTTTATGGAAAATTGTTATATGGAGGTTACGGAGAACTCCTTCTCCGTGCCTATATACTATACCCCGAATATGTAGATTAGGTGATGATTTTGAGAACATCACTTGTTATTATTATTCGCAGTGCTATCACAATCAGTATAATTCCGCCGAGTATAGGCGCCTTCCACGAAAGCGATCCGCCCGCTTTTTTCCCAATCAGGCAGGCAAACACGCATATCACAAATGTCACTATTCCGATAATCAAAGCGGACAAAAGCGCTTCTGCCGCACCGTACGTCGAAGTCGTAAATCCAACCGAAAGCGCATCGAGCGAAGTCGCAACGCCTTGCATCATGAGCGTGCCAAATCCGAGTTCTGAACTCGCAATCTCGGCCTCTCCCTTCCTTCCGTCAAGGCCGTCTTTTATCATCTTGCTCCCGATATACCCCAGAAGCAATACCGCAATCCAAGGCACGAGTCCGGCAAACCATGCAAGTTTCTCTGCCGCCAGATGCACAATCGCCCATCCTATCATCGGCATCGCAAACTGAAACATTGCAAAAGTGCCGGCTATAACCGACACTTTGCCGAATTTCATTTTGTTATCCGCAAGGCCGTTTGCGAGCGATACGCTGAACGCGTCCATCGCAAGACCCACGCCGAGCATCAAGCTCGTAACTATGAGATCGATCATATTCATCCCTCTTTATATCTCTGTTCTGTGTTTTAAAATCCTACTTTACGCTCTGCCTCATGTCAATCCGACTCTTAAAATAGCGCTGCGGATTTGAGTATGAAAAGCCAAATCGGAATGGTGAAACACGAAAGCGCGGTCGTTATTACTACGAGTTCTCCCGCGAGGCGTCCGTTGCCTCCCATTGAACTCGCCATGGCGTATGATGCGAGAGCCACCGGCGTCGAGACCATGAGAGTCAATGCGATGAGCTCCGGTCCCGTGAAGCCCAAGGCAACAGCCCCCGCTATTCCGAGCGCAGGGAACACGATGAGTTTTCCCGACGTACAGATGGCGATCTTGCTCCTGTCGCTCTTAAATGCATTGAAGTTAAGTCCGGCTCCGAGAAGTATGAGCGCTATAGGCGATGTGCAGTCCGACAGAGTGGTAACAGTTCCGTGAATCACCTCCGGAAGTCTGATTCCAAGCAGAATAACTATGACTGCCGCTATACCTCCCTCCATGATTGGGTTGGTGAGTATGTGAAGCAGCATTTGCTTGAAATCGACTTTGCCGCCGCGGAATTTCTCGAATATGATGACCGCCGATGCATTGTAAATCGGAACGACGAACAGGAGCACGACTGCGACCGGCGCGACGTTTCCTTTACCGAATAGGTTGATGGCTATCGGAAGCCCCATCAGGACGTAGTTGCTCCTGTACAGCGCCTGGATCATGGCCCCGCGGTGGTAGTTGTCAGGCTCGACCTTGCAGACGAACCACCACGACATCACGAGCTGCAGCAGGGTGAAACCGACCGCATACACCACCAGCATCGCTTCCAGGTGTTCGGTGATGTTCTTATCGTAGAGATTATCGAACATCATAAACGGGTAGAGCGCGACGAAGATGACATGGGTGAATTTCTTAACTGCCCTGTCACCCAGTACTCTCGTTGCCCTGAGCACTACCCCTATTATTAAATATATTGCCGACGGCACAACGGCGCCCGCACATATCAGGAAATTCTGTAACATTCTATTATTATGCGACATTTCAGGCCTCTCGTAAAGACACGGAAGGCAATGAATTGTGCTATACTTTTTGAAACAATACACCCAAGTCGGAGAACGAATCCATATGACAGTTACTTTGGAAGAGATGCTGGCGGCCCGCGACAGGCGGGCGGAAATACAGAGCAGGCTTCTGGCAAATGCCGATGCCGACGCGTGTCTGGCATGCCTGACCTTAAATATAGCGGGCGATGTCAAGAGAACAGCCATGACTCGCATGCTCTTTGACAGAGGCCTCTCGGACTTCGAGGCCCTCGGTTTTAAAGTGCTCGATTATGTTGAAATAGACGAAGCCACCGGCAGCGAAGCATTCTGGCTCTTGGAGGAGAATGCCGAGGATGTAAAGAGCAAGCTCGAAAAGATCGAGGAGGATTCCTCCATAGCAGCCTCCCGACTCTTCGATTTTGACGTTCTCACCCGGGGCAAATCCGCAGATGATTGTACACCTGTCAAACTCTCGCGAAGCACCGGCAGGACCTGTCTTCTATGCGACAAGCCCGCAGCCGAGTGCTCCAGAAACAGAACTCACGGCCTTGATGCCATCAAGGAAGAGACCGATCGCATGCTCAGAGAGTTCTGTTCGGATACTTTAGCGCAGTCTGCATACGACGCCCTGATAGCAGAACTGGAAACCACACCGAAACCGGGGCTTGTGGATTTAAACAACAACGGCGCGCATAAAGATATGAATCCCGAGACTTTCAGGAAAAGCGCCGCTGTCCTCACTTCATATTTCAAAGACGCTGCACTTCTCGGAATGAGCGGCTGCAGCATGAAAGAGCTCCGCGCCCGCGGCATAGAAGCGGACAGAGCGATGTTCGACGCTACGGGCGGAGTTAATACCCACCAAGGCATGATATATTCCATGGGACTTTTACTAGCCGGGATGGGAAAGAGCCTGACTCAAGGCCGGGATTACATAGAAAACGCATCTTCTCTTGCCAAGGAGGATGCAGACAGGGACTTCGGGGCTACCGCACATGCGGTAGCGGGATTCCCTGATGCAATCTACTGCGCCGAGCGACTTGAAATACACAGAAACAATCAAGACGAAAATACCGCAGCCGTATTTGCACTTATCGACAGCATCGCAAGAATCGATGACAGCAATATACTGCGAAGAGGCGGAGCAGAAGCTCTTAAGTTCGCAAAGGATAGAGCGTCAAAAATAGCCGAACTTCCCGCAGAAGAGAGACTGCGCGCGGCAGAGAAATTCGACAGAGAAATGATCGATCGAAATCTCTCGCCGGGCGGAAGCGCAGACATGCTGGCACTTGCCTTTTTGATAACTGAGTTGTTACGATAGGTATGGTTATGGATATCAATATATACAGAACTCCTCTTACGGAGGAGAGACAAAAGAAATACGAAGAGTTTCTGAGCTCTGCCGGCCTGAGGGATGAAGGCGACTCGGATTTCATAGCGTGGATGAAAGACGAGGAGGAACAGCTCGTGGCTGCCGGCTCACTGTCCGGTCACATCCTTAAACAGTTTGCCGTCGCTCCGTCCATCGAAGGAACGGGGGCCATGGCTCAAATTATGACGAAATTGATAGAGGAAGCCTATGCGGCAGGCCGCAGCAGGCTTTTTCTTTGCACGAAACCTCAGAACGTTCCGATGATAAGTTCCCTAGGCTTCTATACTCTGGCCGAAACCGAGGATGCGGTTTTAATGGAAAACAGAAAAAACGGTCTGCAGAGCTTCCTGACATCGATATGGGAAGATGCCAATCAGTATGCAACTGAGCAGGGCATCGATCTTGCAAAAGCCGTATGCGGAGCCGTTGTATGCAACTGCGACCCTTTTACTCTCGGGCACAGGCATCTCATAGAATACGCTTCGAAAAACTGCGATTTTCTATATATTTTCTCGGTTTCTGAGACAGGCTCCATGTTCGAGCCTCAGGACAGATATGAGATGATTAAAGCCGGAAGCGCAGACATAAAGAACTGCCGCGTGTACGAGAGTAAGAGATATCTCGTATCTCGCGCCACATTCCCGGCTTATTTCATAAGGGATGAGGAGCACGCGGACGAAGTTAAAACCGAGATAGACATCTCGCTTTTTTCCGAGCGCATAGCACCCGTACTCGGCATTAAAAAACGCTTCGTCGGAAGTGAACCTTTCTCTCCCGTGACCGAAGCGTATAATTTAAAAATGAAAGAACTGCTGCCCGGCAGCGGCATAGAGCTCATCGAAATACCGAGGCTTGAAGTCGGTTCTCCGGCAGAGGCAGTAAGCGCCAGCCGGGTCCGCGAACTGATAAAAGCCGGTGACTTCGATGCCGTGCGAAGCCTTGTGCCGGACACCACTTTTGAAATTATCTATTCCTCTTCATCATCTTCATCTATCTGACGAATGACATCTATTATTGAATTATCTCTGTAGAGCGAGAGAGCCACTACTCTGTCTTTGAACTTGATAGGGTCAGGCTTTCCTACTATCTTCTCCGCCCTTACCTTGAGCGACTCAATATCGGTCAGAAGTATATCTGCCGCTTCGAGTTTTTCGATGATGTCAGGTCTGTTAGGATTGACGGCAATTCCCTGGTCTGTTACAACCACGTCTACCGTGATGCCCGGAGTTACGACCGTATTTACCTTGTCCACTATGGTCGGTATGCGGCCTCTTGTAAGAGGTGCTACGACCACGGACATCTTGGCGCCGGCCGCTGTATCAGGGTGGCCTCCTATGGCGCCGCGGATTACTCCGTCGGAGCCCGTCAGGACGTTTACATTAAAGTCCGTATCGATCTCAAGAGCTGAGAGTACCACGAAGTCGAGCGCATTTACGGCGGCTCCCTTGTAGTCGTATCCCGCATAGAAACATCCGTCTATCTGCGTATGAAACCTGTTGTTTTTAAGAGATTCGGCAGCCGTGAGGTCGAATGACTGAACGTCCAGTATCTTTTTGATAAGCCCGGCCTCGTGCATCTCTACGATCTGTCCTGTGATGCCGCCGAGTGCGAAGTGGGCTTTGATTCCCTTTTCCTCCATCTTTTCTCGAAGGAATCTTGCAGTTGCAAGAGCAGCACCGCCGGAACCCATCTGCATCGCAAATCCGTCATAGAAATATCCGGAGTGTTCGATTACATTTGCCGCATTCTTGGCTATCATGAGCTCTTTAGGATTTTTGGTGTAGCGCGTAGCTCCGCTCATGATTCCGTCCGGATCTCCGAGTTCCTCTACCTCTACAACGTATCTGATGTGCACAGCCGGAAGTGCGAGCGGTGTGTTCGGATAAGGAACAATGTGGTCGGTGATTACTATTGCGCAATCCGAAAACTCAGCGTCCACTTTGGCATAGCCGAGCGATCCGCACATAGTAGCTCCTGTCTCATCCCTCGTATATCCGTTTGCGTTGCCCAGCACGTCGCAGGACGGCGCGCCCAGAAATGCCACGTCTATATGAAGCTCGTCATTCTTAATCGCGTCCGCTCTTCCGCCGTGTGATCTGAATACAACAGGAGTTTCCATCAACCCTCTCGAGATTGCTTCTGCGAGTTCTCCTCTCATACCGCTGGTCTCGATATGCGTGATCACTCCATTTTTGATGTGTTCTATGAGCGGCGCATGGCACGACGCCAGCGAACTTGCTGCCACCGTCAGATTCTTAATTCCAAGTTTAGCAATTTCATCCATGACCATGTTGACTACGTAGTCACCGTTTCTGAAGTGGTGGTGGAACGAAATGGTCATACCGTCCTTGAGACCCGACGCTATAATCGCATCGCGAATGGAAGGCAGCACCTTGCTCGGCATCTCGACCTCGCTCTTTGGTGTGACGGCATCCGGAGTATATTCGCCGTTGTAATTAATCTTATCGATATTTGGTATCTTCGAAATATCCACTCTGCCCATCATCTATTCCTCCTCGGCCTCTTCCTCGAGCCCCGCCAGTTCAAGCAGGTACTTCGCACGCGTAACTACAGGCTTGTCTATCATCTTGCCGTTCAGGGAGGCGACGCCGCTTCCCCTTGCGTTGGCATCTCTAATAGCCTCCATGATAGCTCTGGCTTTCTCGATGTCTTTATCGCTCGGCTTAAAGAGCCTGTGCAGAGGGTCTATCTGCCTCGGGTTGATAACGCTCTTGCCGCTGAATCCCATCTTCTTGATGATGGTAGCCTCGGCGAGGAAACCCTCTTCATTGCTGACGTCGGAATAAACAGTATCAAGCGCGTCGATTCCGGCAGCTCTGGCCGCATTGACTATCATGCCGCGGGCAAACGCGAGCTCAGTTCCGTCCGATCTTGTGGTCTTAAGATCCGTTACGTAGTCCTCCGCACCGAGAGCGATGCCGATAAGGCGCTTCGAGGACTTCGCGATTTCTGCAGCATTGAGCACTCCTTCGGCACCTTCTATGGCCGCCATCATGCCCGTGCTTCCGACGGGTATGCCCGCCTCTTTTTCTATTCTTTCAATTTCCTTTTCGCAGTCGATTACATCCTGCGCAGTCTCCGTCTTCGGCAGACGAATTACGTGAGGGCGGGCCCTGACTATGGCCTCGAGATCCTGCACGCCGAGGCCGGATGAGAGGTCGTTTATTCTTACGACTATCTCCGCCGGGCTGTAATCGAGAGTTGTAAGTGCGCTGTATACGAGAAATCTCGCAGCGTCTTTCTCAGTAATCGATACGGAGTCCTCAAGGTCGAACATTATGCAGTCGGCTCCGTAGATTCCGGCGTCTTTGATCATACCCGGATTATTTCCCGGGACGAACATCATGGTTCTTCTTAATCTCATGATCTGACCCTCCATTCATAATCCGTATTATCTGCCGCACGAAATGCCGCAGCTGCCGTTCTGGCTCTGACAGCGCAGTCGAGAGCTCCCTTATCCACGGCCTCCACATATGCATCCTCCACTCCGATTTCCTCGAGAGTGTCGCGTATGACCTGTATTATTTTCTTTCCGAATTGCTGTTTAACGCTCGAAGTCAGATGTACTTCGATGCCGGGCTGCTCTGCCGGCTCAACTCGTATTTGGATGTCGCTCGATTCGAGCGTCCCTGCCGAAGCAGGTTTTACAATTTTCATAATCAGCCCCCCTGATATTTACTGAAGCTTCTGCTCCAATCTCTCTCTGATTGCTGCGATAAAGTCTTTTGTAAGAACGGCTTTCGCACTTCCGTCCTCTACGAGTCCTACGAGGTCTTTGGTCATGATGCCGTCGTTAAGCGTGTCGATGCAGGCCTCTTCGAGTTTCTCGCCAAATGCCTCGAGGTCCTTGAGTCCGTCCATCTCGCCTCTCTTCTTGAGAGCTCCGCTCCATGCGAAAATGGTAGCCATAGGGTTGGTCGATGTCTCTTCTCCTTCGAGGTATTTGTAATAGTGGCGTGTTACCGTACCGTGCGCCGCCTCATATTCGAAATTTCCGTCCGGGCTGCAGAGCACGGATGTCATCATGGCAAGCGAACCGAATGCAGTCGAAACCATGTCGCTCATGACATCTCCGTCGTAGTTCTTAAGCGCCCAGATGAATCCGCCTTCGCTTCTTACAACTCTGGCGATTGCGTCGTCGATCAGGGTGTAGAAATACTCAAGTCCGAGCTTCTCGAATTCTTCCTTATAGCATTCGTCGTAAACTTTCTGGAAGCTGTCGCGGAAATGCATGTCGTATTTCTTTGAAATCGTATCCTTGGCTGAGAACCAGAGATCCTGCTTTGTCTCAATCGCATATTTGAAGCATGCGTGGGCAAATGAATCAATGGAGCTGTCCTTGTTGTAGATCCCCTGGATTATGCCCGGGCACTCGAAGTCGTAAATCGTCTCCGAGAATTCAGCGCCGTTCTCTCCTTTAAACGAAAGAGTTGCAACTCCCTTCTCAGGTACGCGATACTCCGTTCCCCTGTAGAGGTCTCCGTATGCATGACGCGCTACGGTGATAGGTTTTTTCCAATTCTTTACAACCGGTTTAATCTTATCGATTGTGATAGGCGCTCTGAATACCGTACCGTCGAGTATCGCTCTGATGGTTCCGTTCGGGCTCTTCCACATTTCGTGAAGCTTGTACTCGTCCATTCTCTGAGCGTTCGGTGTAATAGTCGCGCACTTTACGCCGACACCGTATTTCTTGATGGCCTCTCCGGCATCCTTTGTAATCTGATCGGATGTCTCATCTCTTACAGGAAGTCCGAGGTCGTAGTACTCGGTGTTGAGTTCCACGAAAGGAAGGATGAGTTCGTCCTTGATCTGCTGCCAGAGAATTCTGGTCATTTCATCTCCGTCCATCTCTACGAGCGGTGTCGTCATTTTAATCTTGTCCATGGCTGGTATCTCCTTTACTGATTAGTTGGCTGCGGTGTATTTCAGAAGTCCGCCCGCAAGCAGCATGTCTTTCTGTCTGTCGGCAAGTTCCATCGTCAGCGGTATCTCAGCTGTCCTTCCGTCCGCGCCGCTGACCTTGAGGATTAGTCTGTTCTCCTTGAGACCTTCGTGTATATTCGAAATGCTCAGTTTATCTCCCTGCTCGAGCTTGTCATAGTCAGCTTCGTTTTCGAAGATGAGCGGAACTATTCCAGCATTTACGAGGTTCGCGGCATGGATGCGCGCGAAGGACTTGGCGATTACGGCTCTGATGCCAAGTGCGAGCGGAACGAGCGCGGCGTGCTCACGTGATGAGCCCTGTCCGTAGTTCTGCCCGCCGACTATTATGCCTGAGCCCGCCGCCTGAGCGCGCGTAGGGAACTCAGGATCCACTACTTCGAAGCAGTACTGAGTCAGATGAGGGATGTTCGATCTGTACGGCAGTATTTTCGAGCCCGCAGGCATTATGTGGTCTGTCGTAATATTGTCCCCCGTCTTAAGTATGAGCTCTGCTTCCAGAGTATCTCCGAGCGGTCTTGTCTCAGGGAAAGGTTTGATGTTAGGTCCCTTGAGAACTTCCGCTGTCTTTGCAGCCTCTTCATCAAGAGGTGCGATAAATCCGCTGTCATTAATTCTGAATTTCTCAGGCACGTCATATACCGAAATGTCCGCGCCCTCACCTGCGGTGATATATCCCGTAAGAGCAGAGGCCGCTGCAGTCTCAGGAGATACGAGATAAACCTGTCCGTCTTTGGTTCCGGAGCGTCCGAGGAAGTTTCTGTTGAAAGTTCTGAGAGAAACTCCCGCGGAGTTAGGCGAGAATCCCATTCCTATGCATGGTCCGCATGCGCACTCGAGAACTCTGGCTCCGGCATCGATGAGATCGGTAAGAGCCCCGCACTCTGCGAGCATCGAGAATACCTGTCTCGATCCCGGAGAGATCGAAAGGCTCACGCTGTCGTCTATCTTCTTTCCCTTCAGCATGGCTGCTACTTTGAGCATGTCCGTCAGGGATGAATTGGTGCAAGATCCTATGCAGACCTGATCAACTTTGATGTCCCCGAGCTCTGCTACCGGCTTTACGTTGTCCGGGCTGTGAGGGCAAGCTGCAAGCGGCTTAAGCGTCGAAAGATCAACGCTGATCTCTTTATCATATGTTGCATCAGCATCGCTTGAGAGTTCCTTCCAATCTCCCTCGCGGTCCTGAGCCTTAAAGAAGGCCTTTGTAATCTCATCACTCGGGAAGATAGAAGTGGTGGCTCCGAGCTCGGCTCCCATATTGGTAATGGTGCAGCGCTCAGGCACCGTGAGAGTTTTTACTCCCTCTCCTGCGTACTCGACTATGTATCCGACGCCACCTTTAACGGTGAGCTGCCTCAGCACCTCGAGTATTACGTCCTTGGCGCTGGCGCCGCCCTGAAGTTTGCCTGTGAGATTAACTCTTATCATGCCCGGCATAGGGATGTAGTAAGCACCGCCTCCCATGGCTACGGCAACGTCCATGCCGCCTGCACCTATGGCCAACATGCCCAGGCCGCCGCCTGTAGGAGTATGTGAATCCGAGCCTATAAGAGTCTTGCCCGGAATGCCGAATCTCTCGTAGTGGAGCTGGTGGCAGATTCCGTTGCCCGGACGGGAATAAAAAATTCCGTGTTTTGCAGCCACCGACTGAATATACCTGTGGTCGTCCGCATTCATAAAGCCGGACTGCAGGGTGTTGTGGTCGATGTATGCCACGGACTTTTCTGTCTTTACTCTCGGAACCCCCATGGCCTCGAATTCGATATATGCCATAGTTCCGGTCGCATCCTGAGTCAGAGTCTGGTCTATCCTGAGACCTATCTCATTTCCTTTTACCATCTCCCCGCTCAGAAGATGCTCTTCAATTATCTTTTGTGCAATAGTCTTTCCCATTTTCACACTCCTCTGAAATTATTGTTTTAACCCAAATACAATTCTACCAAAAAACGATAGAGCATCTCTATCGTTTTTTACTCTTATTTTAAATTGTATGCCTCTAACTGTCCGCTCTTCTCTATTTGCCCTCGGAACTGAATTCATCGACCTTGTGATGAATCTCATCCACGCCTATCTCAGCCACGCGTCCGGACGCGTACTCCGCATCAACCCAGTCCTTGATATATGCGACTATGGCGCTGTGCTTATCTACCTTCTTGTTTCCGGTCAGGCCGTAGCTCGCATTGAGCCAGTGGGCAATTCCCGCAGCTCCCGAGTTCTGATTGATGTTGACGAGCGGCGGCCTTCCGAGGAACTTGCCCGTGTCGAAGATGTTATAAATCTCTTCGTTCTTGAGAAGTCCGTCTGCGTGTATACCCGCTCTGGTGACGTTAAAGTTCGCACCGGCAAACGGAGTCTGGGCCGGAAGAGTATATCCGACCTGTTTCTCGTAGTAGCGCGCAAGATCTGTGATAGCCGTAGTGTCCATTCCGTCCAGCGTTCCTTTGAGCTGCGCATATTCGAATACCATGGCTTCGAGAGGTACATTGCCCGTACGCTCACCTATGCCGAATAATGTGCAGTTGACCGCACCGCATCCGTAGAGCCAGGCCGTGCCCGCATTTACCACAGCTTTGTAGAAGTCGTTATGACCATGCCACTCAAGGCACTCGCTCGGAACACCCGCGTACTGATGGAGTCCGTAGATAATTCCCGGAACCGATCTCGGCATAGCAACGCCCTGGTAAGGAACTCCGTATCCCATCGTGTCACAGAGCCTTATCTTGGCAGGCATGCCTGCCTGCTCCGACATCTCCTGTATGGCGGCTACGAACGGTACAACGAATCCGTAGAAGTCCGCTCTTGTTATATCCTCCAGATGGCAGCGAGGAACTATGCCCGCTTCGAAGGCATCATGGACTACCGAAAGATAGTGATCCATGGCCTGCGGCCTTGTCATTCCGAGTTTATAGAAAATATGGTAGTCCGAGCAGCTCGTGAGTATGCCGGTCTCCTTGACTCCCATCTCCTTTACGATCTTGAAGTCCTCTTTCTTGGCTCTGATCCAGGTGGTGATCTCCGGGAACTCAAGTCCGAGTTCCTGACAAGCCCTGATGGCTTCCTTATCTCTGTCGCTGTATGTAAAGAACTCCGTCTGGCGGATTATTCCCTTCGGTCCGGAGAGTTTGGACATCATCTTAAATATGTCCACTATCTGTTTGGTCGTATATGGTTCCCTCGACTGCTGACCGTCTCTGAATGTGGAGTCGGTAATCAGCACTTCTTCCGGCATGCCGTAAGGGCTCGTTCTGAAGTTGAATCCTATCTTAGGAATCTCGACGTACTCAAAGAACTCCCTCAGGAGATTCGGTTCAGGCACATCCTGCACCGTGTAGTGCACCGCCTCCATCTCCAGGAGATTGGTCCTCGCTCCGAGCTTGGTTCTCATAGCGCGGCTGCTTCCTGCGCTTCCTATAGTCTTCTTTCCTGTTTTGCTTTTCTTCTCTGCCATATCAAGACCTCCTTAGATATGTCGAATTGTATACATGTATTCTAATGACCTGGGCCTCTTATGTCAATCCAAAATAATTATTTATCATTGAATTTTCAAGCCTTCTTCACATAATTCTCATAATAAAACAGACCGCATCTCGTAAAAAGCGGTCCGTTACTCGTTTTCAGATCATTGTATTCTATTCAATATTTTGTATATATCGCGCTATATTGTATACAATACGCCCGATTTGCTATAAAAACCACTCTGATTCCTGTCTGCGAAGAGCTATCACATCCAGGACGCTCTGCGCAATCGCAGCTGCTTTAGGCGAAAGCCTGCTGATCTTGTGTCTCGGCATGCGGCCTTTGACTTCGAGCGGTGCCGGTTTGACTTTGAGTCCTTCTATATCGCATCCGCCGAGTCTCATAATTTTCGCAGAGGCCGCTTTGGCATAACGCCTGAGTGCATCCGAATCCATCACCAGCGCCCCGCTTCTCGCACTGCCCCTTACGGCTCTGTAACTTATGGCCATGGCTCCGGCACCTATCATTTTAAAACCCCTCTCGTCCGCGAACTGTTTGAGTTCATACAGAGCGTTGCCGTAGTTCCTGCCGCTGTATGAAACAAGGCCGAGAGTCAATGCGGATCCTCCGTAGATGTCTCTCATCGCCTTGATTGCAGGCAGAGGAATTTTGCCCACATAAACAGGCATTCCGAGGACAACAACAGTTTCCTCGTCAGGTGTAGGTGCCAGATGCGCATCAGCGATATCGTAGCACTCTACATCGAGTTTCTCCGGGCTGCACTCGCGAAGATAGTCGGCTAATTCCTCCGCCATCATCTCCGTCATCAGTGCCGTGCCTCCCGCAGGGCTGTATGATATTCCGACAATTCGTTTAATCATAGCAAGAAAATTGTAGCACCTCTTCACAGTAGATATTAGGTGATAGTGTGAAGATTAAAAGAATTGTTCAATAGATAAAAGGTCGCCCCGTACGGAGCGACCTCTTACTGTCAATCTTTTTTAGGATTTGTTTTGATGTCGGATTATTTTGCCTTCTTAGCAAGTCCGTCATCATACTCGCCGGACTGTCTTCTCTTCCAGAAGTCGAATGTCTCTTTGGCAACAACGCCTGAAAGTGCGAAGAGAGCAACGAGGTTCGGGAATGCCATCAGACCGTTCATGAGGTCTGCGAAATCCCATACTACTGCGAGCGGCAGGAAAGGTCCTATTGCTACAGCAGCGATGTAGAGCCATCTGTAAGCTTTGAGTGCTCCTACATTACCGTTTGTCAGGTAGTCGAAGCATCTCTCAGCATAGTAGTCCCAACCGAGGATTGTTGAGAATGCGAAGAGTGCAAGGCACAGAGCGAGGATTACATATCCTACGAGTGCAGGCCATGGGAGTCCATAACCAAATGCGTGCATTGTTACTTCTACACCCTCGAGACCCTGCTCGTGAGCGCCTGTCATTACTACGCAGAGACCTGTCATTGTACAAATAACGATTGTGTCGAGGAATGTACCTGTTGAAGATACCATGCCCTGACGAACACATTCTTTGGTCTGTGCAGCAGCAGCAGCGATAGGTGCGGATCCGAGACCGGCTTCGTTGGAGAAGATACCTCTCGCAACACCTTTCTGCAGTGCGAGGAGGAATGCTCCCATTGCTCCGCCTGCAGCAGCTCTGAGTCCGAATGCACCGGCAACTACTTCTACGATAGCATGTGGCAGGTTGCCGATGTTATAGAAGAATACCAGCAGTGCTGTAACAACGTACAGAACCATCATTGCAGGTACGACCTTCTCTGTTACCTGAGCGATTCTCTCGATACCACCAACTACTACAGCGATTGTTCCTGCTGTGATGATGATAGCAGCGATTACCTTAACCCAAGAAGCATCCTCGCCGAATGCAGTGAACGCAACCTTTGTTGCTCCAACTTCTGTAGCAACTTTGTTGATAGCGTTTACGATACCGTTAACCTGTGTGGATGTACCGATACCGAGTGCACCTGCGAGTGCGCCAAACAGAGCAAACATCTTAGCAAGCCATTTCCAATTTTCGCCCATACCTTTCTCGATATAGTAGAAAGGTCCGCCGAGAATTGATCCATCAGGCTTAACTTGTCTGTACTTAACAGCCAGAACACCCTCAGCATACTTTGTAGCAATACCGAAGAATGCGGCAAACTCCATCCAGAAAAGTGCTCCCGGACCACCGGCCATGATAGCGGTGGATACGCCTACGATGTTACCGGTACCAACTGTAGCGGCAAGAGCTGTTGTGAGAGCTCCGAAACTGGAAACGTCTCCTTCAGCGCCTTCCTCGTTGGTAACAGCATACCTCAGCGAAAGTCCGATTCTCTTCTGAGGATGGAACTTAGTACGAACAGAAAGGAGTATACCAACCGCGATGATGAGAACCATCATGACGGTACCCCAGACAAGTCCATCTAACCAGCTTATAAATTCGCCTATGCTCATAAAATACCTCCTTACAAATTGCTTATCGCGCGATAAGTAAAATAAAGATTGACGTATTGTCCAGATTTAAGGCGCAGTACGCCAATCTGAATCTATACAATATAATAGTAAAGGCTATGAAATTCTAAGTCAAACAAAAAATGCCGCTTTTTTCTTGTGCATCTTCACAAATTCTTCACAGACCCTTTATTTATAGGCACTCGTGGCACAATTGTATTTATAAAAAATCTTATGGAACAGGCTCCTGATTTGTTGACAGTTCGTTCTTCGTGTGAGATAGTTTATGAGGTTAACAAGGGAGTAGCTTGCGCAGCAGGCGTGATGCATTCCGTCAGTACGGGATTTGTCCCCGGGATGCATCGTAAGAAGCGAGACTTTTACCGCATATATTCATGCGGATGGGGTCTCTTTTTTATCCCTTACGAGAGGTACATATAAATGTAGAAATCTTACCGCGATGGTGTTAATATTATTGAGTTCTAATTGCAGACAGAGGAGACAAGATGAAAGAAGGATACAGACCATATCTCGAGACGACAGAATCCGTCCTCGAGGAAATCAACTCGACAGCTCTCGGTCTGAGTGAAGCCGAAGCTGCATCCAGGCTCGAAACAGAGGGCCCTAACAAACTTATTGAAGCAAAGAAGAGAAGTGCCATACTCAGGTTCTTCGATCAGATGAAGGATCCGATGATCATCATTCTGCTCGTGGCGGCTCTTCTCTCTTTCGTAACATCTATCTATGAGGGAGAATCCCCGACGGATGTATTTATCATCCTGTTCGTTGTAATCCTGAACTCCGTGCTCGGAGTCGTGCAGGAGAGCAAGGCCGAGGAAGCCATAGAGGCACTCAAGCAAATGACCGCCGCCAAGTCCAAAGTGTTAAGGGGCGGAACCATACTCAGCCTTGAGAGCGAAAACCTCGTCCCGGGTGACATAGTAATACTCGAAGCCGGAGACAGCATCCCTGCAGACGGAAGGATTATCGAGGAAGCTTCCTTTAAAGTCGAGGAGGCGGCTCTCACCGGAGAGTCCGTTCCTGTTACCAAACAGGCATCCGTAATAGAACTCGAAGGCGAAGCCAAGGACGTCCCTCTCGCAGACAGAAAGAACATGGTCTACATGGGCAGCACCGTAGTCTACGGCCGCGGCCGCATTGTTGTAACGGGTACCGGCATGGACACCGAGATGGGCAAGATCGCAGATGCGATTTCGCAGGCAGAGGAAGAGCTCACACCTCTTCAGATCAAGCTTGCCCAGCTTTCAAAAATTCTGACCAAACTGGTAATCGGAATCTGCCTCTTCATATTCGCACTCGGCGTCATCAAAGCAGGTCACTTCAGCATGGACGTCATGATCGACACATTCATGCTCGCCATCTCTCTTGCCGTAGCGGCAATTCCTGAGGGACTCGTAGCCGTAGTTACCATAGTCCTCTCGATAGGCGTGACCAAAATGTCGCAGAGAAACGCTGTCATCAGGCGGCTTACCGCAGTAGAGACTCTGGGCTGTGCTCAGATAATCTGCTCGGATAAGACAGGAACCCTGACTCAGAACAAGATGACCGTTGTAGATTACGCCGGTCAGGACCAGGATATAATCGCCGCCGGAATGGCTCTTTGCTGCGACGCGGAGATGAAAGTAAACGAAGACGGAACAGAGGAAGTCGTGGGCGAACCTACAGAGGCTGCCCTCGTTGCATACTCATCCGTTCAGAACCTTCCTAAATCCGAACTCGTTAAACTCTTCCCTCGCGTAGGAGAGGCTCCTTTCGACTCGGGCCGTAAGATGATGTCCACGGTTCACGAGAACGTCAAGATGGATGCTCCTGCAGGTCACGAGACAGAACTCGACGAACTCGTAGCGAAGTCCAAATACGTGCAGTTTACCAAGGGTGCTCCGGATTACCTCCTCAGCCACTCTACACATATACTTACAGACCACGGCGTCGAGCCTATCACGGATAAACTCATCGCAAACGTTAAAAGAGACAATGCCAGAATGGCAGGAAAAGCACTCAGAGTTCTCTCGCTCGCAGTCAGAGTTTATGACGAGAAACCTGCGGACTTTTCGGACGAAGCCCTCGAGCACGACCTCATCTTCGTCGGCCTCGTCGGCATGATCGACCCTATCAGACCTGAGGTCAAGGACGCTGTGGCTGAGTGCCGCCGCGCGGGCATCAGACCTATCATGATCACGGGCGACCAGCTCGACACAGCCGTTGCCATCGGTAAAGACCTCGGCATCATCGACAGCGCAGACGACGCCATACTCGGAGCTCAGCTCGATGACATGTCAGATGAAGAGCTTCTGAATAAAGTCGGTACCTTCTCTGTATATGCCAGAGTTCAGCCTGAGCATAAAGTAAGAATCGTAAAGGCCTGGCGCGCGCATAACATGGTAACAGCCATGACAGGAGACGGCGTCAACGACGCACCTGCCATCAAATCCGCCGACATCGGAGTCGGCATGGGCATCACCGGCACGGACGTAACCAAAAACGTAGCCGATATGATACTCGCAGACGACAACTTCGCTACTATAGTTGCCGCCGTAGGAGAAGGCCGCAGGATTTACGCCAATATCCGTAAATGCATACAGTTCCTTCTGGCAACCAACATCAGTGAGGTGCTTTCAATACTTATCGCAACGATACTCGGATTCACGGTGCTCAAACCTGCGCACCTGCTGTGGATCAACCTGATTACGGATTCACTGCCAGCTCTCTCCCTTGGAATGGAAGAGGCTGAAGGCGACTCCATGAACGAGAAGCCGAGAAGTGCAAGAGAAGGAGTATTCGCAGGCGGCATGGACAAAGACATCCTTTACCAAGGTGCACTGACTACTCTCCTCGTACTCACTGCATATTTCATCGGCGAATACCTCGAGACGGGACAGTGGCACATCGTAGCCAGCAACGACGGTATCACGATGGCATTCCTGACCATGTCCATGTGCGAGATTTTCCACTCATTCAATATGAGATCCAGGAGAAAGTCCCTGTTCACTCTGGAAAGACAGAACATCTGGCTTTGGGGTTCGGGACTGCTCGCGCTGCTTCTCACAACAGCAGTCATAGAAATTCCTGCACTCGCAGCCATCTTTGAGTTCACGCCTATAGACCTTAAGGAATACGGCATCGCAATGGGACTTGCCATACTCATCATCCCTGTCGTGGAGATAATAAAGGCCATCCAGAGAAGCGTCGAATCAAAGCAAAAAACGCTCGAAGAAGAAAGCATCAGGAAGGCAAAGAAAAGAGATTAGCATCATTCTGCGGTGTGATTCCCAAAGAATTCAATATAGTGAAGTTGATATAAATGGAAGATAAGAAAAAAACTCTAACTGAAGAACAGGAAAAGAAACAAACTCAAAAAAGAGACTCGGACAGGCTCGGCACAGAACCTGTCCACAGTTTGTTGCTAAAAATGTCGGCACCTCTTATGGTGTCGATGTTTGTCATGGCGCTGTACAACATCGTAGACTCCATCTACCTCGGGCACTACAGCACAGACTCGCTTGCCGCGGTTTCCTATTGCTTCCCTTTCCAGAATCTCAACATCGCTTTTGGTCTCGGTACCGCGATCGGTATGAGCGCCCTGCTCTCCAGACATCTCGGAGCCAGGAAATACGACAAAGCGGATAAAGTCGCTCACAACGGCTTCATTCTCGCCTTTATAAACTACAGCATATTCTTTGTAATCGGTTGCTTTGCGGGCCCGATAATGAGATTGATGACCAACGACGCGACCAGCGATATGATAATCTCCGAGGGCACCATCTATCTCAGAATTACGCAGTGGCTCTCGATAGCACCGATGATACAGTCGATGTTTGAGAGACTTCTTCAGGGCACGGGTAAGACGAAATACATCTTCTACATCCAGGTTTCGGGCACAATCTTCAACGCCATAGTGGACCCTATCCTGATCTTCGGCCTCTTCGGACTTCCTGCCATGGGTGCCAAAGGCGCGGCATTGGCTACTGTCTTCGGACAGCTGCTCGGCTGCGTGTTAGGCCACGTCTTTAACAAGAAATACAACAAAGAGATTCAGCTCTCATTTAGCAAGGTCCGTCCGCATCTCCAGACGATGAAAGAGATTTACAGGATAGCGATTCCGACCATAGTCCTGCAGTCCGTCGGGGCCGTCATGACCTTCAGTCTCAACCGAATACTGTCACAGTTCTCCGATCTTGCGGTTGCAACATTCGGCGTGTATTTCAAACTGCAGAGTTTCGTATTCATGCCGCTCTTCGGTATGAACAACGGATCCGTTCCTATCATCGCGTACAACTACGGTGCGGACAGAAAGGACAGACTTGAAGAAACCATGAGGCTCGGCGCCAGATACGGAGTCGGCATCATGTGCGTAGGAACTCTCATATTCTGGCTCTTCCCTAAAGAGCTTATGGCGCTCTTTGACTCCCCTCCTGAGATGGTAGCAATGGGAGTCGTCGCACTTCACATCATCTCGATCAACTTCCCGTTTGCCGGCTATGCGATCATGAGAGGTGCCGCATTCCAGGCTCTCGGCAAGAGCGTATACAGCATGAACATTTCGCTGGTTCGCCAGCTTGTAATAATAATTCCTTGTGCGTTTATCTTCGCCAAGCTGGGCGGAGTTAACGCGGTATGGTGGGCTTTCCCGTGCGCAGAAGTCGCGGGCGTGTCGATGTCCATAATCTATACGAATCGCATCAGGCGCAATATACTCAGCAAGATGACGCCGCGCGATGCAAACGGCAATCCTATCGAAAAGGCATAGTATGATAGATATTAACGAGACGAAAAGAATAAGCAGAGAAATGGCCAAAGAAGCTTTGGAGGCTACTTCTGAGGAATACAGGAGCAGCGCTTCAGCTACTATTGCGGTGAATGCACTCGCACTTCCGGAGATGCATAAGGCACGCACGGTGATGCTCTATGTCTCCGTGGATAAGGAGCCTGCGACCCTCGCGCTCATAGTAAAACTTCTCGAGGCAGGTAAAAAAGTCTGCCTGCCGAGATGCACGGAACATACCCTAGAGGCGCGCCGCATCAAATCCATCGAGCATCTCGTCCCGGGTCCTTACGGAATCCCGGAGCCCGTAGCCGATGATTCTGTTTCACCTGTCGTAAAGCCGTCCAAGATCGATCTCGTCATACTCCCTTGCGTTGCATGTGGAACGGACTGCAGCAGGCTCGGTCACGGAGCGGGCTACTACGACCGTTTCCTTAAAGAACTCAAACGCGATACCTTTAAAGCAGCTTTGTGCTATGATAAGATATTGCTTGAAGGCATCCCTATGGATGAACACGACGAATATATGAATGCAGTAATAACAGAAAAAACCGTATATCGATGGCGTCCGTAAGATAGAGCTATATGCACTATTTACTTCGTTATGGCATCAATCGATATAGAAAGGTAAAAACAAATGGCAGAAAAGAAGAAAAAGATAATGCTGACGGGTGACCGCCCGACAGGCAGATTACATATAGGACATTACGTGGGATCACTGAGACAGAGACTCGAGCTTCAGGATGACGACAGCTACGAAAAGATCTTCGTTATGATCGCCGATGCTCAGGCGCTGACGGACAACTTCGACAACCCGGATAAGGTAAAGGAAAGCGTTTTCCAGGTTGCCATCGACTATCTGTCCGTAGGACTCGACCCTAAGAAAACACACATGCTCATTCAGTCCGAGGTTCCGCAGCTCCACGAACTGACAGTCTACTACATGAACCTCGTCACTGTATCCAGAGTTCAGAGAAACCCGACCGTAAAGGCCGAGGTTAAAATGAGAGGATTTGCCGGCGACAGCGTACCGGTCGGCTTCTTCACATACCCTATAAGCCAGGCCAGCGACATCACGGCTTTCAAGGCCACCATCGTTCCGGTCGGAGAGGACCAGGAGCCTATGCTCGAGCAGTGCAGAGAAATCGTCCGCTCATTCAACAGGACGTACAACTGTGACGTGCTCGTCGAGCCGGAGATCTATCTCCCGTCAAACGATGCATGCCTCAGACTTCCGGGTACGGACGGCCAGGCTAAAATGAGCAAGTCACTCGGCAACACGATTTACCTCTCTGATGACGAGGAGACCCTCCGCAAGAAGGTAATGTCTATGTACACAGACCCGGGCCACCTCAGAGTTGAAGATCCGGGCAAAGTCGAAGGCAACACGGTATTCACCTACCTCGATGCTTTCTGCAAGCCGGATGCATTTGAGAAATACCTCCCTGAGTACAAAGACCTCGATGAGCTCAAGGCTCACTACCAAAGAGGCGGACTCGGAGACGTAAAGGTCAAGAAGTTCCTCTTCGCCGTTCTCAACGAGTTCCTGACTCCGATCCGTGAGAGAAGAGCATACTTCGAGGCTCACCCTGAGGAAGTAATCGCCGCCCTCACAGACGGCACAAACGAAGCCAGGAAGACAGCCGCTCAGACCCTCGCAGAGGTCAAGCACGCAATGAAGATCGACTACTTCGAGCGTTGGGCCGAAGAATACAAATAGACGCGAGACTCCGCTGATTTGCTGCCGAGCTCACGTCTATCAGCTGACTATATAAATAAATAGACGTATGATTTACAAGGTTTTGAGCCAATTCATACGTCTATTCTGTTTTATTAAGACCTATTAGACGTGAGATTATATTTAATGCACCCCCGAACTCACGTCTATTATCATTTTTTCTATACGATTAGACGTGAATTCCGATCTGAGCAAAGACAAATCTCACGTCTATTTTACTCATTTCTTTGTGCATAGACGTGACCTTGTGTTTTAGGCCATGGATTACGTGGATAAGCGAAGAGCCATGGATAAGTCCATGGACAGAGAGGCTCTGCCCACCGACTTATCCACCGCTCCTCCGGAGAATCATCGTCGCTTATCAACATAATCCACCGCCTCGACTACTATCTTCAAGAATAAAAACAATTAATTATTCTTATTATTCTGCACTCATAGCAGTAGCAGCTGTGTAGGCTGTGGACAATTGCCAAGTAAAAAGTGCCCTTTTCAAAATTTGGGCACTGTGTCTGTTGCAGGGCTGTGGGTAAGCATGTGGGCAGAACTGACTTATATATAACAGTTCTGTCCATGTGCTTATCCATGGCACTGCGGCTAATTGTCCATAACTACACGGCTGAGGCCATGTATTTATTCAGTGAACATTGGGGTTGAGAGGTAGCGCTCGCCTGTGTCAGGAAGGAGTGCGACTATGATCTTGCCCTCGTTCTCAGGTCTCTTGGCGAGTTCTGCTGCGGCGTATGCTGCGGCTCCGGATGTGATGCCGACGAGCACTCCCTCGCCTCTTGCGAGCGCGCGGCCTGCCTCGTATGCATCTTCGTTCTCTACCTTTATAATCTCGTCATACACCTCAGTATTGAGCGTGTCAGGTACGAATCCCGCACCTATTCCCATCAGACCGTGAGGACCCGGATTCCCGCCTGAGAGCACAGGTGAACCTGCCGGCTCTACAGCTACCACTTTGATGTTCGGGTTCTTGGACTTAAGGTATCCGCCTACTCCGGAAATAGTGCCGCCCGTACCGACGCCGGCTACAAAGATATCTACTTTTCCATCCGTGTCTTCCCAGATCTCAGGTCCCGTCGTAGCCGTGTGGGCTGCCGGATTTGCCGGATTGGTGAACTGGCTAGGGATGATGCTCCCCGGAATCTCCTTTGCGAGCTCCTCAGCCTTTTCAATCGCACCCTTCATTCCCTTCGCACCTTCGGTCAGAACGAGCTCTGCTCCATATGCCTTTAGGAGATTGCGGCGCTCAACACTCATGGTCTCAGGCATGGTAAGTATGACCTTGTATCCTCTGGCAGCCGCTACCGATGCGAGGCCTATGCCTGTATTTCCGCTGGTAGGCTCAATGATGGTAGCGCCCGGTTTGAGAAGTCCCTTAGCCTCGGCGTCGTCTATCATTGCTCTGCCGATTCTGTCCTTGACACTTCCCGCAGGATTGAAGTATTCGAGTTTGCCGTAGATCTTGGCCTTAGCGCCTCTGCTCTTTTCGAAATTTGCAAGGTGAAGTAGCGGTGTACCGCCTATTAAATCTGTAATTGTTTCATAAACTTTCATTTCACATCCCCCTACACAAAAATATATACCCTTTAATTCCTACTAATCTTATAGGAATATAATGTCACTACTCCTTCTTCATGTCAAGAAGTATTTAGTTCTTTCACACTTTATTTGATTATGGCAGTGTTTGGGCGTACAATCTCCATATGTGAAATGAAATAAGAATCAGAGAGGATCAGAGTATATGAACCTGTTTACAACAGTTCCGAAATTCATCCAGGGCTATAACGCATCCAGAGCATTTGCAAAGGAAAACGGCAAAGAAATCGACAGGCTGCACGCCGAAGGAAAATATGTCGAAGAGCGTGAGGTCATCAGAAAAGGCCAAAAGAAATGGATAGAGACCATATCATCCAAGCTTAAGATTACTTTTGAAGTAGTCGGAGAGGAGAACATCCCGGCGGAAGGCCCGTTCATGGTATACAGCAACCACCAGGGCTTTGCGGACATCCCTGCCATATGCCACGCATTCAAAGACCACTGCCAGATGGGTTTTGTAGCTAAGGAAGAATGGCGTAAATACAAAGTCCTGAGAGAAGCCATAATCTACACGCGCTCCATATTCCTCGACAGAGGTAATCCGAGAGCGGCAGTCAAGGCCGTCGGCGAGGTCAAAGACCTGCTGGACAAAGGCTTCAATATGGCAATCTTCCCGGAAGGCACGAGATCACAAGGGCACGAGATGGGAGAATTCAAACCGGGAGCATTCAAGTTCGCAGAGAAGGCCAAAGTGCCTGTGCTTCCGATGACGCTCGACGGCAGCTATAAACTCTTCGAGGAAAAAGGCAGCTACCAGCCGTGCCGCATTAAGATAACGATACATCCACTCGTGCATCTTGAACAGCTGAGCAAGGAAGAGCAAAAGCAGGCTGCCTCGGAAATCGAAAACACAATCAGAAGTGCACTTTAAAGAAGGAGTTTTTTGAAAAAAAGATACATATAGCAGCCCAAAATACCTCTTTATGTATCTTTTGACACTAGTATAAAAAACTGAGAAAACAATAACCGAGTTTCAGGGCATTATTGTCAAGCAAACCTAACCATTCCAAACGAAAGATAAAAGAAAAGATACATATATGTGAAAAAACGACCCATATATGTATCTTTTTCTTATAAAGTCCTTTTCGGATTTGTTACAGCATCGATCCGACGCCAAATCCGATTGTGTTTTTTAGAATCCGATCTTGCCTGCGAATGCTTCGAGTGTGTCGAGGAATTCCTTGTCGTCGAAGCAGTAGTGCATCTTGGTGTAGCCGCTTCTGAACTTAGCAACTTCGTCCTTGATGTTTTTGTTTCTCAGGATGCAGTCTGCCATGAGTGAAGCGAGCTTCTTGAACTCTGCCTCGCCGAATCCGAATCTTACCATCTCGCTGACACCCATTCTGAGTGCGCCGGAAGCTGTGAATCCTTCTTCGTCCGGAGTTGCCTGATAGTTAACAACGATGTTGTTCTGCTCAAGTCTCTCAGCGATTTCAGGACCTTCGCCGTATCCGACGGATACGAGTACCTGGTGAGTCTCTGTGTAATCGTTTGCAGGATCTCCGCAGACGTTCAGGCCTTCAGCCTTGAGTGCCTTAGCGAAGTTCTTGGCGTTTGTGATTACAGCCTTCTGATACTCATCCTTGAACTCGTTCATCTCGAGAGCTGCCATGTACAGTCCGAGCTGTGTTCCGAGGTGGTGGTTGGATACGCTGCCCGGGAACGCTCTTCTTTCAACTGTCTCCCAGAGTCCGTACTTGAGGTCGTCCTCTTTGTAGTTCATGGCTACGAGACCTCTCTGAGGTCCGAAGAATGTCTTGTGAGTCGATCCTGTTACGATCTCAGCACCCTCTTCGAAAGGTTTCTGGAAGTAGTCGCCTGCGATACCCAGAACGTGAGCCATGTCGTACATGATTGTTGTGTCGAGGCCCATGTCGTCGACGAATTTTCTGATCTCAGCCACAGGCTCTTTGTGAATTACCATCGACTTACCGAAGATGATGAATTCAGGCTTATACTCTTCGATTACTTTCTTGGTCTCTTCAACATCGATCTTAAAGATGTTGTCCTTGAGAACAGGGAAGTTAACAACTGCGTTTCTCTCTGTCTTAGGGTCAACAGCTACATAGTCCTTGAGAGCGCCCATCGGCTGAGCCGAGAGGTGTCCGCCCTTGATGATGTGGTTGTTGAGGATGTATCCCAGTCTCTGCGGAGTCTGTTTTCTGTTGAGTCTGTTCTTCCAATCCATGAGGGATGAGAATGCGCAGACATTGGACATCTGTCCGCTGATAACTCTGGTCTCTACCTCTGTACATCCGAAGTATTTTTTGAGTTCATCAACTGCTCTCTGCTCTACCTCATCTATGAACTTGGTTCCCTGATAATAGAAGATGTCCTTGTCATAGAAGGATTTAACTTTCTTGTGCTCTGCGTAACGTGCACTCGGGTCACTTGCGGAGAGCATCTGAACCGCCTTACTTGGTGTGTTCTCAGACGGAATGAGGTTGATGCACTCTTTCTGTCTCCAGAGGTGATTGGTCTCAGCTTTCTTGAGGAGGTTCAGAGCCTTGACGCTTCTTGGCTCATCGCCTATCTCCATCTCGCTGATTTCTGTTCCGTAGATTATCGGGCGAGCATAAGGAGGTGCCATTGTATCGAGATGCTTTGTTACGATAACAGCCTTAACTCTCTTACCTCTTACGTCTACTTCAACCTCGTCATCCGGAAGGATATCGCAGTTGATGTAGCAAAGACCAATTGATCTCTTAACGACTTCGTCAGTGATTACACTCTCGAGACCTTCGCCCTCAGCTTTGTAGTAAGGAACCATGGTGCCCGATGTTGTGAAACCGACGAGCTCGCCGTTTCTGTATATGTCCATTCCTTTACGCAGTACGCCTCTGTCTATGAGTGCGATAGGCATAACGCGCTTTGGAAGAACGTCGCTCATGCTGTAGTCTCTGTTCTGAACCTTGTCGAAAGCTTCTTTCTGCTTAGTAAGAGCCTCGCGGCCGATGTAGTCACCCTTGCGATCTGAGAAAGATACGGCAAACTTAGCAAGTGATACTGCAAAGATCGGCATAGGTACATCGTCAGGACCAGGTTCGTCGCCCGGTTCATAATACATCTCATGACCGTAGAGCGGCATGCCTGCTTCGAGTCTCAGTGTGTCACGAGCGCCGAGAGCTGCAGGTTTAGCACCGAGCTCTTCCATTCTCTTCCAGAACCATTCAGCGTCTGCTGTCTTAACGAATACCTCGTAACCGAGAGGCTCACCCGTGTAACCTGTCTTGGCTACATATGCCTCGTGACCTTCGAAGTCTACGTGACCGAGAGCATTCTTTTCAGGCTCTGTGAGTGCAGCGCCTCCGGCAAGCTGTGTCAGGAGTTCCTTACTCTTAGGTCCCTGAACTGCTACGGAAGCCCAGTCAGCGGTGATGTTAGTCATTGTGCAGTCAAAGTTCTTGATCTCTTTATTGAGATGCTCAAGGTCTTTGTCTGTGTTGCCTGCATTTACGATCAGAAGATATCTGTCCTCTGAGAAACGATATAGATATGCGTCGTCGATAGCTTCACCCTTTTCATTAGGGATGATGCTGTACTGAGCTTTGCCGACTATGAGCGACTCGACATTGCTCGTCAGGACGTGCTGCAGGAATTTGACCATTTCCGGTCCTTCGATGATGAGTCTTCCCATGTGGGATACATCGAAGATTGAGCAGAAGTGTCTTGTGTAGAGGTGCTCTGCGATGATTCCTTCCGGATACTGGATAGGCATCTCCCAGCCTCCGAAATCGACCATTGTGCCGCCCTCTGCCACATGTACATCATATAACTGTGTGCGTTTAAGGTCTGCCATCTTTTTTTCCTTTCTCCTTACATATAGATAAAAGTTAAACACTGTTTATTTATCAATGTTTGCCCAAAAATTATATCATCAGGCGGCAATTTCGGTCAATGAAAAAGGCGTCGCAAGAGCAGTGATTGACGCTTCATTCTTCAACTGATATTATGGGTGCAAGCATAAAGACAAGGCGAAGTAGGATGTCGCGCGTTAAGTGCCGCAGGATGGGAAGTTGCCTGCGGACGAAGAGCAAAGCTCGCGGTGCCTCATCCGCATCCGTTGCCGCATCAGAGACTTCTTTGTGGCAATAGTTTCACTTATACTTGAGATGGCTAATGCCGGAAAGGGGTTTTTTATGTCTACATCAGACAGAAATGGGATGACACGCACACAGCATCTTACCGTAGATGCTATACTGGCTGCCATGGCGGTGGTCCTCGGATTCACCTCCATCAGAATAGGAAATATAATGAAGATATCCTTCGAGGATTTCCCTATACTGATAGCAGCTCTAATTTACGGACCGGTCGACGGCATGATAGTAGCAGGCATAGGCATATTCCTGTATCAGCTGCTCAGCTACGGGATTACCGCGACGACAGCTCTTTGGATACTGCCGTTTGTGGTAGTGGGTTTCATCGCAGGAATCTACGCCAAAAGGTCGGGCTTCAACAATAACAGGACTCAGCTCATAGTCATATTCCTGATTTGTGAGATCCTGATTTGCCTCCTGAACACAGGAGCGATCTACGCGGACTCAAAGATCTACGGCTACTACTACCCGACCATCATCACGGGCATGATTGCAATCAGGATGGTGACTGCCGTGGTTAAGGGCATCGTGCTCGGAATGGTGTCCGGGCCGCTTCTCAAAGCACTGTCTCGCGTGACCGGAAACGGAAGATAGCATATAATATTTGTACCGAAAAGAAATAAGGAGTTTTCGATATGAATGATTACAAGACCATAGGAATACTCGGAGGCATGGGGCCGATGGCGACCTACGATCTGGGGATTAAAATCGTGGAATGCACCAAAGCAGGAAAAGACCAGGACAACGTCCCTGTCATAGTCGACTGCAACACGAGGATAGCCGACAGGACGGCGGCGATACTCTCGGGCGGGCAGGACCCGAGGCCTGAGATGATCAAAAGCGCCAAAAGGCTCGAGGCTGCAGGCGCGGACTTTCTCATCATGCCATGCAACACGGCTCACTATTTCTACGATGATATATGCGATGCCGTAAGCATTCCGATGATACATATGCCGAACGAGACGGCTTCCCGCCTCAAAGAAAGAGGGATTAAGAAAGCCGGAGTTCTGGCCACGGACGGAACCTGCCAAAGCGGGATATATAAGAAGGCTCTCGGAGATGCAGGCATCGAGGATGTCTATCCGTCGGAGGAGGTTCAGAAAATCGTCATGAGCCTCATATATGACTACGTCAAAGCGGGCAACATGGACTTCTCATCGCTCGACATAGACGGTATAGTCGATGAGATGAAGAGCAAAGGCGCCGAGATACTCATACTCGGTTGCACCGAACTTCCAATCGCATTCGACATCATCGGAGAGACGGCTCTTCCGACCATAGATCCGACCAAAGAACTCGCCAAGGCCGCAGTGATCGCGGCAGGTGCCGAGATTGTATAATATGTGGTAATATGAATCAGTTTGCAGATTGAGATTCAGAAGGGATTAGTTGTCATGACCAAAGCAGATAAGTATTTAATCGAAGATATTCACAACATACTGGACAACGGCTACAAGGATGAAAATCCTCGTCCGAAATATGAGGACGGCACGCCGGCACATACCATAAGCGTCAACCACGTGATGAGAAAGTACGACCTGTCAAAGGGAGAGTTTCCTGTGTGCACGCTGAGGCCTCAGGCCTGGAAGACCGGAATCCGCGAGATATTCACCATCTACCAGAGACCGACCAATGTGCTCTCTGAGATGAAGGAGATGGGCGTTACCTGGTGGGATCCGTGGGATATCGGCGACGGGACTATCGGTCAGAGATACGGCGCCACTGTAAAGCGCTACGACCTCATGAACAATCTTATCGCAGACATTAAGAAGGATCCTTATGCGAGGCGCAAAGTCGTATCTCTCTGGCAGGAGGCTGACCTTCATGAAACAGCAGGTCTCGCACCTTGTGCATTCCTGACCATATGGAACGTCAGAGGAGATTATCTCGACATGGTTCTCGTCCAAAGATCCGGTGACATGCTCACGGCGTCTGGTGCCGGCGGCATCAACGAGATTCAGTACGCCGCCCTGCTCATGATGATTGCCAGAGTCTGCGGTCTGAAAGAGGGAGTCTTCACTCACTTCGTAGCCAACGAGCAAATCTACGACCGCCATATGGAAAATGCAGACGAGATGCTCCGCCGTGCAGACGAGGCATCAAAAGAGGGACAGGCAGGCCCGTCCCCTAAACTCGTTCTTCATAAAGACGCAGGATGCGAATTCACCGACATCACTCTCGACGATTTCGAGATGATGGATTACGCACCTGTGAAACCACAGCTCAAATTCGAACTAGGTATTTAATAATCTATACGCACTTCTGACCTCGCCCGCCATGTAGAGCGATCCGAATGCAAGGATCGGCCTGCCTGCGGCGAGGCTTTTTTTTATGGCTTCGCGGGCAGTCGCTACGCACTCCGCATCCACTCCTCTTTTTCTGATCTGCTCGGCGAGCTCCTCCGCAGGAAGTGCCCTGTCGCTCGCAGGAGTCAGGCAGTAGCAATATGATGCGTAAGGAAGTAATATATCGAGTGCCGCCTCGTAGTCTTTATCCCTCAGCATACCTATGATGATGGTGAGTTCTTCTCCCGGCAGATAACGCTCCAATGACTCCGCCACTGCCTCTGCGCACTGTGAGTTGTGTCCACCGTCGAGTATGAATACGGGGTCCGTTCCCAGCACTTCAAATCTCGCAGGCCACTTCGCAGCTGCCATTCCGGATTCAATGGCTTCGTCTGAAATCTCCCATCCGAGTTCTCTCATCTTCTCGATAACAGTCAGTGCCATTGCGGCATTTCTGAGCTGGTAATCTCCTGTCAGGCGTATTTTATAAGTCCTGTCATCCCAGCGGAAAGTCTGACCGCCGCGGTCTGCGTCTATGGATTTCATTCTGCTGAAATCCGCTGTGGTGAGTTCGCAGCCTCTCTCCTCGCATATCTCTTCGATGACATCGGTAACCTCAGGAACATTAGGATAGAGCACGACGGATGAGCCCGTCTTGATGATACCGGCTTTAGTCCTCGCGATTTCCTCGAGCGTAGTTCCGAGGTAATCTGTGTGGTCGAGCCCGATGTTTGTCAGCACGGCCACGTCCGGAGCCTTAATTACATTGCTCGCATCGAACTCGCCGCCGAGGCCGACCTCGAGCACGACTATATCGCAATTCTTTTCTTTGAAATAGAGCATGCCTATGGCTGTGACTATCTCAAAGTGACTCGGTTCATCCTCCATGGTATCCGCAAAGGATTTGACCTTCTCGGTAATCCTGCAGAGTTCCTCTTCGGATATCATCTCTCCGCTCACGCATATCCTCTCCCTGAATTCCTCGATGTACGGGGACGGAAATAGGCCCGTGCGGTAGCCGGCAGTCCTCAGCACCGATTCGATCATCGCAGATGTCGAGCCTTTGCCGTTGGTGCCGCCTATGTGTACGAATCTCAGATCGTCCTGCGGGTCCCCCAGCATATGAAGAAGCTCGCGCGTCCGAGACAGCCCGAGCTTCCATACATTGCGTCTTACCGAATTAATATAGTCCAGTGTTTCTTGGTAGTTCATCTATTTCTTGTATGCGTAGTAATAGGCGCAAGGCACTGTCACAGCCCCGCCTATGATATTTCCTATCGTGACAGGCAGGAGGTTTCCGACGAGGAAGGCTCCCATGCCGACGTCCGCTCCGAGGAACATACCGAGCGGTATGTATGTCATATTGGCTATGCTGTGCTCAAATCCCGCAAACACGAACATCATAATCGGGAACCATATGGCGAATATCTTGCCTATCATGTCCTTGGCTCCGGCTTGCATCCAGCATGCGAGCACGACGAGCACGTTGCAGCCTATGCCGCGAAGCACTGCCGGCATAAAAGGTATGGATGCTTTGGCGCTTGCTATGGCCATCGCTCTTTCTCCTGCTGCATCTGCGAAGAGGCCGCTTTTGGCCAGGAGAAGTGCAATCAGGACGGACCCTATAAAGTTTCCGATATATACAACTACCCAGTTTCTGAGCATCTGGCCCATCGAGATTTTCTTGTCCATGAGGGCGAGTGTCAGGAGGTTGTTTCCCGTAAAGAGTTCGGCTCCGCAGAGTATTACCATCATAAGGCCCACAGGGAAGAGTGCGGCTCCGACGAGTTTGCCTATCATGGATTGGAATGCGTCGCCGCCGCCTGATGTGGCAAGCACGAAAACGTCTGCGCCGAAGCCGATGAAGGCTCCCGCAAGCATTCCGAGCACGAGCATCTTTCCGATTGAAAGGCTTGCTTTCTTAACTCCGTTATTAATCCAAATGTCCGTAATCTCTGCAGGTGTGTTTACTCCCATATCTATTCCTTTTCCTAAAAGCTCGCTGCTTAACGGGGCATCCCGGCTTCGTGCTTCGCAGTCGCCGTGAACTGCCCCTTGCGCGCTCGCTATTTATCGTAGTAGTTATTAAAAATCTCGTCGGCGCGGGGTGCGAAGTCCGCGATCAGCGCGTCTGCGCGCCCGTCGAGTTCGACGGCACGCGCCCTGTCCTTCATTAGGCGCGTGTTGACGCGGACGTTTACTGCCGCGCCCATCATCGCTCCTTTGGCGAGCGCTGCGCCCGTCGCTGCATCGGATACCGCGAGTTTGGATCCTTTGGCCGCAAAGCCTTCGAGCAATTCTATCGCCTTTGCGGACAGTTCCATGATTTCGAGAGGGGTTGCCGCAGCATCTGCCAGGCAGCGCTCCATGACCTCGTCTCTGTCAGGCGCGTCTTTAGGCATGCGGTATGCCTCTGCGAGCGGCATGAACATCTCTGCGTCCTTGTTGATGCAGGCCGCGAGATTGTCTTTAAGTTCTGTCATCTCTGCCATCATGGATTTGATCTCGTCCTCCACGTCGGCGTATTTTTTCTTGCCGACCGTCAGAGATCCTACCATGAGGCCGAGCGCAGCTGCGAGTGCGCCCGCAAGAGCGGATGCGCCTCCGCCTCCCGGCACAGGTTCTGATGAACCGAGCACGTCCAGAAATTCATTTATATCCTTTTTTAGCATATCCATTTATTTGTCCTTATTCCTTGCAGCCGCCTCTACCACGTGCTTCATAAGTACGGCTGTGGTAACCGAGCCGACTCCCGCAGGAACCGGAGATATGGCCTTTACCACAGGCTCTACCGCATCGAAGTCCACGTCTCCTGCGATTCCCTGCTTGGCTTCATCCCAGTTGATTCCGACGTCTATAATCACCTGATTCGGATTGGTGTACTCCGCCGTCACGGATCTGAGTTTGCCGGCGGCAGCTATGAGTATGTCCGCCTCACGCGTAATCGACGGAACATCTGCTGTCCTCGTGTGGCAGTTAACCACGGTCGCGTTCTCGTGCATTAGCATCATGCCGACCGGCCTGCCTATTACGAGCGACCTTCCGATTACGGCCGCTTTCTTTCCTTTTATCTCGACATCGTAGAAATGCAGCATCTCCATCGCTGCCTCTGCCGTGCATGGCGGAAATCCGATCTTTTCGTTTGTAAACACGCCCGCCATGGACGCCGATGTGCAACCGTCCACGTCCTTATTCGCAGCGATGGCCTCGCGCGCGAGGCTCCCGTCTATCTGAGACGGGAGAGGCTGCATCATAAGTATTCCGTGCACGCTCTCGTCTTTATTTATCCTGTCAATCTCCGCAAGGAAATCCGCTTCGCTGATGTTCTCCGGAAATACTTCATTGACAATTCGAACGCCGACTTTCTCGGCTCTCTTCATCGCGGCCCTCTCATACGCCAAATCGTCCGGTTTCTCTCCGGCTCTGACTATGGCCAGGCTCGGAACTATTCCCTCCGACTTTAGCGCCTCTACCGAAGCTATGACATTCTCGCTTATGGCGTTTGCAACCGCTGCGCCTTTTAATATCTCTGCCATTCCATCCTCCGGTCCTAGAACAGTCCGCTTATCTTTCCGTCTGCGTCTACGTCAATGCGCTCTGCCGCAGGGGATTTAGGAAGTCCCGGCATGGTCATGATGTCTCCTGTATATGCAACGATAAATCCTGCTCCTGCGGAAACTTTCAGATCCCTTACGGTAAGCGTGAAGTCCTGCGGTGCTCCGAGAAGTTTAGGATCATCCGAGAACGAATATTGCGTCTTGGCCATACAGATTGGTACGTTACCGAATCCGAGTTCTTCGAGCTGCGCAGCCTTCTTCTTTGCAACAGGCAGCATCATCATATGTTTTGCATGATAAACCTTGTGAGCTATCTCGCTGATCTTATCTTCAATAGAGATATCCAGATCATAAGCCGCACTGTACTCTGCAGGCTGTTCGCAAAGTTTTACTACTTCCTCTGCAAGCGCAGCGCCTCCTTCTCCGCCCTTGGCCCATACCTCGGACAGAACTGCATTGACGCCGAGTTCCTTGCACTTCTCTTCTACGAGTCTGAGCTCTGTCTCTGTATCTGTTGGGAATGCATTGATCGCAACCACACATGGAAGCTTAAATACATCCTTGATATTCCCCACATGCTGCAGGAGGTTCGGAAGTCCTGCCTCAAGCGCCTCTAAATTTTCCGTACCGAGCTCGTCCTTTGGAACTCCGCCGTGGTACTTAAGGGCTCTGACTGTTCCGACCACCACTACCGCATCCGGATGAAGATCTCCTATGCGGCAATTGATGTCAAAGAACTTCTCCGCTCCGAGGTCGGCCGCAAAGCCAGCCTCTGTTACCACATAGTCTCCGAGTTTGAGCGCCATGCGTGTGGCCGTGATAGAGTTGCATCCGTGTGCTATGTTTGCAAAAGGTCCGCAGTGCACGAATGCCGGCGTGCCCTCGAGCGTCTGCACGAGGTTCGGCTTGAGTGCATCTTTAAGAAGTGCGGTCATGGCTCCCTCTGCCTTCAGATCGCGAGCCATAACAGGCTTACCCTCGTATGTATAACCTACAATGATATCTCCGCATCTCTTTTTAAGATCCGTTACATCCGATGCCAGGCACATTACCGCCATGACCTCCGATGCTACCGTGATATCAAATCCGTCTTCTCTCGGAACTCCCTGAGCCTTGCCGCCTATGCCGTCGATAATATGACGGAGCTGGCGGTCGTTCATGTCCACGGCTCTCTTCCATATAATCTGCTTAGGATCTATCCCGAGGGAGTTCCCCTGTTGTATATGATTATCCAGCATGGCTGCGAGCAGATTGTTGGCTGCCCCTATGGCATGGAAATCTCCTGTGAAATGAAGATTGATGTCCTCCATCGGAACCACCTGAGCATAGCCGCCTCCTGCGGCTCCGCCCTTGATGCCAAACACAGGACCGAGCGAAGGCTCTCTGAGTGCGGCGATTGAGTTCTTGCCGATGTGCCTCAAGCCATCAGTCAGCCCTACTGCTGTCGTGGTCTTTCCCTCTCCTGCTGGTGTCGGCGTAATAGCCGTCACGAGTATGAGCTTTCCGTCCTTCTTATCCTTGTTATCTTTCAGGAACGAATAGTCTATCTTGGCTTTGTAGTTGCCGTACTGCTCTACATATTTCTCATCGATTCCGGCTGCCGCTGCGACCTCCGTTATCTTCTTCATCTTACATTCCTGAGCGATTTCAATATCTGTCTTGTATGCCATGCTTTTTCTCCTCCCTTTTGCATCCGGAACGTGCCGGCTGCAACGCTATAATAATACCAAATCTGCGCCCGGTATTGAAGATATGACACATAATAAACAGGTCAAGAAAAGAGGGCGATTCCGCTTACCCGGTTGAAGATGGGCAAATCAGAATCGTCCCCTTTTTAACTTAGTTATCCGGCGACTACTTAACAGTTACCGCAACTGCAGCTCTTACGCCGTTTGTGGCTACTGCATATACATAGCATGTGCCACCGCTCTTTGCAGTAATTACTCCGTTGCCATCTACTGTAGCAATGTAGTTGTTGCTGCTTACATATCTCAGATGCGGAGCATGCGATGTCTTGATCAGAATCTTCTTAGACTTAACTTTCTTGATGCTCGCTGAAATCTTCGATGTCTGGCCTGCGCTAAGGCTTACGTTCGGCTGTTTAACAGATACGCTCTTGGCGTCTGTGTACTTGCCCTTGTATCCCGACGTGAAGCCGTGGTACATCATGCTTGTGCTGATGTATTGCTTCCTTCCGCCTTCCATCTTGAATGCGCGCACATAAGCCTTGTATGCAACTTTCTTCTTGAGTTTTTTCTTCGTAAACTTGAAGGTTCCGTTGCCTCGTACGGTCTTGATCAGCTTCGGCGTGTACTTCTTACCCTTAGTGTTGCACTTCGAGAAGAAGATGTCGTAGCCATCTGCGCCCTCTACTCTGGTCCATCTGATCGTCATGGCTTTCTTGCCCTTGGCAGTCATCTGGGCGAGGAGGAGATCATCAGGTTTTCTTCTCATTTTAACAACTACAGGTTTGCTTGGTTTCTGTGTTTCGGTCTCTTTGTACCTTACAAGCACGTCACCTTTCCCAAGATCCTTAATCTCGGTCTCGCCTTCTTTCACATCATTCCATGTTTCTCCTCCGTCTGTGGAGTATTCCATGGTATCGTCTACACCTGTAATCTTGCCATCTGTTGCAGTATCGCTGCTCAGATCTGTATTCTTTAAGTCTGAAGGCGGGTTCTGTTCAGCTTTTTCTACCTCAAACGGGACATCTTTAGTTCCATCGTAATTCCCTGTGAATTCAATGATGGCTTTATAGTTACCCGGCTGCGTCGGAGGTTCGTCGCTTGCAGGGTATTCTGTCGGTTCTACTCCAACGTATTTTACCGTGTAGTCTTTGCCTTTCTCGAGAGTCTTGTCTCCGTCCTTGACTTCAAGTGTAGGTTCCTTCTCTTCGCCGTCATATACGAGTTTTTCATCCTCCTTCTGATCAGCTCCAATCTTATCCGCACTCTTCTTCGTGATCGTCAGTTTAGCACTGTTAGCATTGAAACTGAGCTTATAGTTATCTCCGACAGAAAGAGTGCCCTGATTGATGGCATAATCGCCGACAGCTTCACCTGCATCTCTTGCGAGCTCCCCAGAGTACTCATCATCACCGATGAGTTTTTCTGCTGTATATGTCAGTTTAGGATCTGCCTCACCGTATTCCTTAGTGAGGCCTGCGGTTGCAGTAACTTCGACTTCTTTCTTTTCGATTAAGGCGTTTACAGCATTTACATTGCTGAGAATGTAGTTGGATGCCTTATCACCATTCAGAGATGCTTTAATGTCTCCCTCATCATCTGTCTCGAGATTTACGCTCTTCTTAACGTAGTGGATTCCATCTTTTGTCTCGACCTGAGCTTTTTCATCATCACTCAGAGCGTCGTACTCTTCATCGCTAAGAAGCTCTACGTTAGGGTCGTATACAGTGCCCTTTGCGCCTCCTTCAGGCCAAGCGATAGAAAGATCATCTTTATCTCCGTCGGCAACTCCGGCAATTTCCTGTTTAGTTGTATCGAGAGCAACTTCTTTTTCGCCGTTATATGCTCTTCCTGTTGCTTCAATACCGCTTATACTTACGGTCTTCGGGATAATCTCATAATCCTTGCTGACTGAGCCGCTATAGTCACCTTTACCTGTTACGGTGACCGTTATCGTGCCTGCCCAGATCGTCTGCTCGTCAGCAGGGGCACTTTCATTACTGTTCTTATAGCTCAGTTCGTAGTCTGTGTCTTTAGTCAGTTCGGTCGTTCCGATGTATACCGAAACTTCCGGAGTCTGACTTGCTCCGTTATAGATGAACTTGTCTTTGTTGAAGATCACAAGTACTGTATTGCCGTCTGCGTCAGGTTCTTCTAGAGAAGCTTTGCTCCATGTAGCTGTAGCTGTGACTGCTTCTGTCACTGTTACCTCAGCTCCTTCAGGATATGTCTTATCTCCTATCTTCCATCCGCCGAACTTCATAGCGCCGTTCTTGAGTGTGTTTACCTCAAGAGTTGCCTTCTCGTCCTTCTGGCAAATAGTCGGAGCAGGGACTTCGCCGGTCTCTCCGTCTACACTTGCCTTGGCATATGTGATTGAGAAGTATTCCACCGTCTCGTCTGTGCCAGGTGTCATGTCCTTGACTGCAACCTTGCCGTTTACAGAGACATCAGTATTTTCATTTGAACCTGTAGCAAATGTGTAGACACCTGTAGCAGTCTTTGTCATAGGCTCATCGCCGTACTGCGGAATTCCGACAGCATCGGATTCTGCGCCATCAAGTTTAACTGTTACTGTCGAAACATAGTATCCGGCGTTAACGGTTTGGGTCTTGTCGAACTTGACACCTTTGTCCCCCGCAGCACTTGTGACAGTTCCGTCTGCATATACATCGTATGCGGTCTTGTCCTCTTCGAGAGCAGTGTATGTGAATGTCTTCTCCGCGGTCTTTGTCATCTCCAGAGCATTGCCACTCTTGTCTCTCAGTACGACACTGTCCGCATCTGAATCTGCGAGTTTAACCGTTACTGTATGGTAATTAACTTCTACGGTATTTCCGTAAGATGCCTCGACACCTGTTGCTGTTCCGTCGCAGGATACCTCATAACTGCCTTTTAACGTTTCTTCTTTCCTGTATGCCGACTCGTATTCATAAGTCTTAGTAGCATCATCTGAGCTGACACATGCCAATACAGGACCGTCATTGTCCAGCGTTAAGTCTGACGGCTTGTAGCCATTGACCTTGACCTTTACCTTCTCGAAGCTGGCTTCTGCTGTCGGGTTCGGATCATCATTCGTAGACTTCATCTCATTGACTACAACATCGCCTCTATATTTGACCTGTGCAGATCTCGCAGAAGAGGTGAATGTGTATACTCCGTTGATGCCGCTTACGAGTTCTTCCGTGTCGCCAACCTTGAATGTAAGCGGTCCGACATCTGTCGCCTTGTCTCCGACCTTCGTCGTTACAGTATATGTAAAGATCGTTGCGGATGTTCCGTCATAGTTTGCAGTATCCACTGCGCTGAGTCCAGACAGAGCTGACGTTACAGGGCTGAATACAAGATCGCCCACAGTGCCCTCAGGAATCTGCACTGTTGAACCTGCAGCAAATAACTTGCTGCCCGTGCCGTCTGCAAACGGATTGTTCGTTGCTTCCCCGATGTTAGCCGCATACTGTGTCAGCTTCCATCCCTTGAGTGGCTGTCCCGAATCCGCAGTGTAAGTAGGGAATGTAATTGTGCCAGCCGTTCCAGGCGTATAGCTCGTGGTCCCGCCTTCACCGACAGTGCCCTGACCTTCAGTACCTTCTGCGTTGCTGTATGTGATGCTGTTTGTGACGTTCGTCTCCGGTGTTACTTCCGCACCGGCAGCTGCGCCTGCCTCTCCGGCTGCAGCAGATGCCGCACCCGATGCCCCAGCAGTAGTCGGTACTCCATTCGATCCATTAACAGCACCCTTGCCGCCTGCGCCTCCGGCAGGTAAATATTTTTTATATGAACCTTCCGGACCTTCCGGATTAGTTTCGTAGGTTATTGATTCAAGTCTACCTCTTTCCGAACCACTTCCTCCGCCGGCAGCTCCGCCGCCGCCGCCACCACCGGATCCTATACCGACAGAACTCAAGCCAGCGCCGCCGCCGCCACCGCCGGCTCCCGGAAGCACTTTTCCTGGATATGGGTATAACTTGTTAGGTGGATTATTATGGAACTTATTCTCTCCAATATCTCCGCCAGCGCCACCCGTTCCTGCAGCTCCGCCATTAGTAATTAGCCTAACTGTACTATATACATCACCACACGCAGATCCTGGGTCCCCTTCCTGGCCTGGGGTTCCGCTTGCACCTATATGGTCATTGTTATCGGCCATAGCCGGGTTTGCACCGCCTCCATTTCCGGCATTGCCGCCGGTTCCGCCTGATCCCCCGATTCCGGCTCCCGCGCCGCCGCCGCCGGCGCCGCCGCCGCCGCCACCGCCTGTTGAATTGTAATTTTTTGTAATAGAAGCATCATAATTATAACTTATATAATATGTGCTGTTGTTCATTCTATAACGAATTGACACGTTGTCATTATCACCACCGTTGCCACCGTTGCCACCATTGCCTGCATCTCCGCCAGTGGCGGTGACTTTTCCTCCACCAAGGAGATATAACTTAGAACCATCACGTAGATAAATTCCCGCTCCTGCTCCAGTACCGCCTTCCCCTCCATCTCCAGTTCCTTCCATTGGTTCCGGGAGATTGTTATAATGCTCTTGATCAGCTATGTTATGTGTGTACTTCTGGCCGACTTTGCCGTCTCCGCCGTTATCTGCATCTCCGCCGGTGACTGTAAGGGTCTTGCCTTCCGGTACGTAAATGTAGACCGTTCCATTATCCGGCACGATAAGGCCGCTGCGTTCTCTCGCAGTATCCGCTGAGTCGCTTCCGGTAATCTCTGTGTCCTCTGAAACTGTATAGATAGTCTTGTCCTCAAGGACCTGTCCGCGTTCGCCGGTCAGTGTTCCTGTAGCAACGCCTCCAGTTACATCTCCTCCGTCATAGCCGGTGCCGATACTTCCGTTCTTGTCTATGACAGTCACAGTCATAGTGCCCGCTTCATGGCTTCCGTCGCCCTTCTGGGCAGGCTTTACAACGATGTTGTCCCTGACGTAGTCTCTGGCCTCATTCATGCTGACGGCCGGATCGAAGGTAAGCAGTCCGTTCTCGAAGGTCGCACCTGCAGGCAGATTCTTTGCATCGATGGATTCAACGTTCTCTCCTTCGAACATCACAAGCTTGACAGACTGTTCACCTGTATCAAAGCCCGTAATAGTCAGATATGGCATACGGTAATAGTCACCGCTCTCCCTGTTCTCTTTGCCGTCTGCATCAGTGCGCACCAAGCCGCTGATCTTCACTGTCGGTGACAAATAGTGTGGATAGAGTGTCATATCCTTTGATATAGCTGTTCTGAAGTCAAATGCTGTATAGGAACCTTCTCCCGGTGTCCACTCAGCTTCTGACCATCCACTGAATGTGAATCCGTCCATGCGGGATTCTCTGGAGCTTATCTTGCCTTCGTTGAACACGTATCCCTTTACATCGCTTGAAGGTGTAAAGGATGTATTATCTTCTGTTGTGTATTTCTGGAAGTCGATGACACGGACCGTCAGATTCCTGTCCTTATTCTCTGCTGAGACATCCTTGTTTATATCCACTCCGCCGGCACTTACTCCGTTGACGTCAAGTGTATATGCATCAGCGCTGAGTACATGTTTAGCTGTGTACGTAACGGCTGAGTCTTCCGGGGTTCCTTTTTTATAATTGTATTTTCTGTTATTTCCGGAAAGAGTTGCGGTCATAGGAAGACCGTCCGCATCGCTGCAGCTTACAGAAAGTGTCGATGTGTAGAACGCCACATCTGCCTGTTTGTTTGTTCCGTCTGCTTTGACCGTCTTTCCTGTGTCCATGCCGTCGACAAAGACTTTGTATGTCTCTCCGTTCCTCGGAAGGATGCGTGAGTAAGTTGTTGTCTTTCCTTCAGAGCTCTTATACGGAAGCACATATGCAGTGCGGCCGTTGCTGTCCTTCAGGGCAACATTTGCATCTTCCCAGGCCGCGTCATCAGTGATTTCCACACTGATGGTATCAAAGTCGATAGTCTTGTTCAGAGAGTTCGGTGTAATAATTTCAGGAGCGATATCCTCACCGGTATCTGCACCGTCAACATAGATATCCAGCGGTGTCTTGTCTTCGTCAAAAGCGACTCCGGACCACCACTCGCCGGTTGCGGACTTGTCCATCTCATAGACTACTTTTCCTCTCTCACGCAAGGTGACTTTGCCCGGAACATCGCTGTTTGTTCCGTCTAGTCTTGTTGTGACTGTTGCCTTCGGCATTTCCACTACTGCATTGGTTATCCATGTATTAGGATTTGATACCATTGCATCAATTTTCAGGGTATCTCCGGTTCTTCTACCGTTTACGCCAACGTAATACGTTCCGTTACTTACTCCACCTGTGCTATATGTTCCCTGCTCCTCTCCTGTTTTTTCTGTAAGGGAGTACTTCGGGGTGTTGGAGCTTCCCTCATATAGTTGCACTGTCTGTCCCAGATACGGGTCTGATCCTGCCTTTAGTTGTAGATTGACAGTACTTGTGACCGCTCTCCAATGCGCATATAGAGTCGTATTCTCCCTGGCTGTGATGATATCTCCACCGTCGGCTACTTTATTGCCGCCTACCGCGCTATCATACCAGCCCTCAAAAACCTTAGACCAGTTGCTTACTGTCGGTAGAGTTGCCTGATAGTTCTCATCAGTTCCTAAAAGGTCTCCCTCAGGCATGCCATCTACAGGGGCAACGCCGTTACCATCCAGTTTTATTATAGAAGGGTATCCTGCGGTCAGAATTCTGTAAGGATCATCTCCTAAATCAATAGCTCCTACGCCGAAGTAGCAGTCCTTATATACTGTTTTACCTGCAGGTACGTCGATAGACTCCCAGAGCCAGCTCAATCCCGGTTGAATATTTGCCCCTTCTGTTACGTCGATGGCCCTGCCCTTATGATTGTGTGCTTTGTTTATGACATTCAGGTACTTTTTCCCTTCCATATCACTGACGCTGGAAGTGCCCCACCAGTAATTGCCGTCATCTATACGGAAGTTCAGGAACAACTCGCTCGGTGACTTCAGAAGAACTCCTTTTCCGAGAGAGAACACACGTGATTTTGAGGATCTGTAAAGGTTGAACGCAACAGTTCCTCCGAGCGTAACCTTTTTGTCGGAGTTAGCTTCGTTTTTAATCTCATATCTTAAGCGGATAATCTTTTCATTCTTAAGTCCGATGAAATGCATCCTGACTTTCACCTTGTTCTCGCTATCGATAGAGTTCCATCCAACTGCATCGAGCCCTTTTCCGCCTATAATACTGCCGCCTATATTAGCAGCAGAACCATATCCGAGCCCGGTAGTCGGGTTGTCATCCTCAAGATTGGAACCCTCATATTTCCTGAGATATATCTCGAAAGTTCTCTGCTTATCATAGAAATTTCCGAGATTGTACTTCCCTCCATTAGAAGAAATCCCGATACAGGAATCTGTATAATTCCATGGGCCGTGATAATGCATATCACGATCACTCAAGTCATATTCTTTTTCCGGCCATGTGCCAGCTGCATATGCCTCTTGCTGCATCTGTAAAAAAAAAAAAAAAAGCATAGCCATGATCAGCGTCATGATTGTGATCATTTTTCCGTGATTGAACTTCTTCATAGTTGCCTCCAAAATCTTACTGTCTTCAACCGTGTAACTGTTCTATAACTGTTGATTTTTCAATGCTTATAGCACATTAGTAGAGTTAATCTAACACGTATTTGCCCATTTGTAAATAACCAATTCGGTAACGCTAACTCTCTTGTAACTTTCGGCATGAAAAAACAGCGGAGGCCACTATGGCTTCCGCTGTTTTGGGTGTTGTGTCTAGCCGTTTGAGCCGTCATCGGCAGGTGCTTCTACCGGTTCCTCCGGTGCTTTTTCAACCAGCTTGATCTCCTTGAGGGTGGAGTCGTCTTTGACATACTTGACCTGGACTTTATCCCTTGCCTTAGGGAAGTATCCGCCGGCGATCTTAGTGTCGCTGTTTCCTTTGAGCTCGATGGTCTTGCCGTCGATGTCGATTACGATGGTCATCTTATCTGCATTGCCGTCGACTATGATTCCCTGAGCGCTTACGATTACCTCTTCAGGAGGTGTCGGTTCAGGTTCAGGCTCCGGTGCCGGTGCCGGCTCAGGTTCAGGTGCCGGTTCAGGCTCCGGTGTTGGTTCAGGTTCAGGTGCAGGGTTTTCCTCCCAGGTTGCGTTAACCGTGAGGTCAGCTGTGATATTGCTGAAGTCTGCATCCCAGCCCTTGAAGGTGTAGCCTTCGCGTGTCGGGTCTGCAGGTGCCTCTGCTGCTTTACCTTCCTCTACATCCTGCTCGGAGAGTATTCCGCCCTGGCCGTCGGTAAATGTGACTTTATATGTGGTCACAGGCGCAGGCGCTTCCTCCCATGTTGCATTTACGGTCAGATCAGCAGTGATATTGCTGAAGTCCGCATCCCATCCTTTGAAGATATATCCTTCGCGTGTAGGGTCTGCAGGTGCAACCGCTGCTTTGCCCTGTTCTACCTGCTGCTCGGAGAGGGTTGTTCCCTGGCCGTCGGTAAATGTGACTTTAAACGTAGTCACAGGTTTAGGATCAGGGTTCTTGGTCCACTCCGCGGTGACCTTGATGTCGGATTTAACCTTCGTGAAGTCTTTATCCCAGCCTTTGAAAGTGTAGCCCTCGCGGGTCGGGTTTGAAGGTGCAGTCGCGTCTTTACCCTTCTCTACCTGCTGCTCCTTAATTACATGTCCGAGTCCGTCGTTAAATGTGACTTTATAGAACACTTTGAGCTCGGCGCAGTAGATGGCAGTAGCCATAGGTTTGTTGCCGAGTTTGCCCGTGTATGTAATCTCGGAGTCGCAGCCCTCTTCCATTTTAGCACCCGTGTACTTGGTGTTTTTATCTCGGAAGATCATATACGAGTTCTTGTCTGTGTTGAGAACTACGTATTTATCGGTGATCTGCTTAATCTTTCCGTTTACTTTGTGCGTCTCGTTATCTGCCTTTTTGAGTATCTCTACCTCTGTGGCCAACGGCTTGTCTTTGAGATCTCCCGTATATGTAACTTTGACGCTGTCTCCGGTGTTCATGTATTTGGAAACTCCGGTGAACTTCGTATCCATGTTAAGCATAATTCTGTACGATGTCGCAGAATCTATGGAAATCTGAATTGAGTCCTCGGAGAAATCCGAGATATTGCCGTTGATTGTGGCAGTCTTGGTCTCCTGTTTCTCCTCGGTAACATATATCTTGGCAGCGTATGGGTACTCACTGATGTCCCCGGTGTATACGATTTCTACCATGTCGCCTTTGTTAAGTTCTCCGCTGACTTCAGTGCCGTCATTGGTTATGAAGAAAGCGCTCATCGTTTCGTCAGTTACGGTAATTCCCGCAGCTTCCATTCCCGTGATCTCTCCCGTGAACTCGAGCTCTCTCTTGGCATATTTAACTATGGCAACCCTGTCTGCGTAGAGTTCCTTGCCTTTGGTGTGGTATTTGACATTGATGATGTCTTTAACCGACAGGTGGTCGTCGTCGCCCAGATAGTACTTGGTGTCCTCGTTGGTCTTGACCTCCGTTTCCTCGCCGGCGTTCTCTACAATCATGAGATCCTCACGTACGAGGTGGAGTTCTCCCGTCATCTCACCGTACTCAACCTTGGCCATGTTTGCACATGAAGTCATGAGGCTCAGTATAAGTACCGCGATGAGAGACAATGACATTATTTTCTTTGCAATTATCCCTTTCATGGTTTAATCCTCCACTACAAAGACGATAGACATTTTTAGTAGGATATTGTCCTGCTTTTTAAATGCAAATGCAAGCATTTTATTCTTCGGCGATTACCTCTATCTCGCAGAGCACTCCTTTAGGGAGTTCTTTGGCTGCAACGCAGCTTCTTGCAGGCTTTGAAACGAAGTATTTGGCGTATACTTCGTTGAATGCAGCGAAGTCTGCCATGTCTGCGAGGAAGCATGTAGCTTTGACAACTTTATCGAAGCCTGAGCCCGCTGCCTCAAGCAGCGCTCCTACGTTCTTGCAGCTCTGCTCTGCCTGCTCTGTGATGCCTGCAGGGACTTCACCTGTTGCAGGATTGACCGGAATCTGTCCGGATGTGAATACGAATCCGTTGCTGATAAATCCCTGTGAATATGGTCCGATAGCTCCCGGTGCGTTCTTTGTTTCGATTACTTTCATATCTGTATCCCCTCTCTGTTAACTATTTGCTTGCGGCTGCCGCAAGTACGATTGAGTAATATTTTTCTTCTGCCGTGGCTCCTCTGGATGTGAGCACGATAGGCACTTTGGCCCCGACTATGATGCCGGCCATGATGCCTTTAGCGGTTATGGTCCAGGATTTTCCGAGCGCGTTGCCCGCTGCCATATTAGGCATGATGAGTATGTCTGCATCTCCCGCAACAGGACTCTCAAATCCTTTGAAATCTGCAATCTCTTTGCTGAGCGCTATATCGTAGGAGATAGGTCCTTCTACCACGCAGCCCTTGATATCTCCTTTGAGATTTCTCTCTTTGAGCTCGGCCGCATCGACAGACTCCTGAGCTTTGGCGTTCAGTTTCTCTGCAGCGCAGAGGACTGCAACTTTAGGATTCTCATATCCCATATTGTGCAGGGTCTCGACTGCGTTGTTGATTATCTTCTCTTTCTGATCTACATCCGGTGCGACGAGCATGCCGCCGTCGGTCAGGATGATGAGTTTGTCGTAATTCGGTATGCTGAACATGCCCACATGCGACATTATCTTTCCGACCTGAAGACCGGTCTCTTTGTTTACTACCTGTTTGAGCAAGTCCGCGGTCTGCATCTTACCTTTCATCAGGAAGTCGCCATCGCCCTCTCTTATGAGGCTTACGGCTTTCTGTGCGCTTTCGATGTCGTCTCTGACATCGTAGATCACTTCCTCGCCGCCGAAGTCGAAGCCGTGCTCCTTCATAAGGCTCTTAATCTCGTCTTCTTTGCCCACGAGCACAGGACTTACGATGCCTTCTTTGTATGCCTCGTATACGGCGTCCAGTGAGTGCTCATCGTGAGCGCATGCGAGCACGATTCTCTTCTTGACCGGATGTGCTTTTACAAGCGCCTCCATCTCTTTGAAATTCTTTAACATGTATCCTCCTTACTTAGAAGCTTCTTCTGAAAGTTCTATGGTCTCGGCAAATGCCGCTCTGTCTATGCGATACGGGTTGAGTCCTCCCTGCAGCGCCTCGCTGTCCGCTTCCTTGCAGAAATCCAACACGCGTTTGCCCATGCCGACTCCGCCGTCTGCGTTTTTGTAGCAGGTGCCCTTTTCTTTATCGTAGATGATATCCCAGCGCTTAAAAGTGTCCGGATCTGCAAACATCTCTATATATTTGCCGTGAAAGCTGATGTCGAACCAGTCAGTGCCGAACGAATACGCTCCGCCCTCAAGTCCTCCGTCTCTGAGCAGGCACTCTCTGGCGAAGTATGAATTGTCCGTTTCGCTGTATCCGATCTTCAGATAGTTATCCTTCCTCGTGCTAAACCAAGCGCCGAACTCTTTAATCTTCTCGAGCATCTCGCGTTTGAGCATTTCATTCATCTCGTCTTTTGATGGATTCATAGGCTCTCCGGATTTTTCTTTTCTACAATATATTTACCTTTTAGATTTTATCACCTTATCGCAATAACTCAAAGAGCCTGCGAGAGTTCTTCTCCGTTCATGTATCGGGCTATTATATTTTCTTTCGTCCCCAAGTAGCAGAATCTTTCAGCGACCTGCTCCGGCTTGAGCTTTCTTGCTGCATCGGAGAGCCCGTCTATGACGAGTGCATCAAATACCGAGCCCGGCTCGAGCGAACCCGTTCCTCCGAACAGTTCCCCGCTCTGTTTGGTCGCCATCCAGAATGCCTCAGGGAAAGAGATCTTCCTGTTTCCTTCCGGCTCATAGAATTCTTTGAGTTTAGACAGTTGAACCGCACGAGCCGCCTGCGTAAACACGCCTATGTGATGTCCCGCGGAAATGTCACTTCCGAGTCCGATTTTCATTCCTCTGTCGAGCAAGGCTCCTGTCTGCATAATGCCAGCGATAACGCTGATAGTTGCATCCGGGCACTGGACGGCGTAGCCGTCATACATCCGCAAAATGCGGATGTCATCTTCCGATGGGAAGATGAAGTGCCCGCCGATCACCGGACCGTTATCCATCAGTCCTGCTCTCTCATATATCTCGGTGTCGCACGAGCATTCCGGGAACAGCAGTCTCGCCTGTTCCGCTTCCCAGATCGATTCCACCAGATGTGTTTGCATGCCGATTCCGTATTTTTTCCCGAGTTTGCCGAGTCCGTTTATCTGCTCGCGAGTGCAAGTCGGTGCGAACCTCGGAGTAATTATAGGTTTTGTATTCTTGTTTCCGCTGTACTTTTCAAGAAAAGCCTCTGTGTCGCGTATCGATTCAGACGTATCTTCCAGCAAATCCGCCTGAGCATTTCTGTCCATATTGACTTTGCCGACAAAGCCCTTGATGCCTTTGCTGTTCATCCTCTCGATCAGATACGACGTCGCTTCTGTATGTATCGTGCCGTATACGCAAGCGTGCATCGTTCCGTTGGCGATCATATCATCAATAAAAGCATCGTAAACGAGTTTCGCAAACTCAGCATCTGCGAACTTCGCCTCCATAGGGAAGGTGCACTTATCAAGCCAATCTGAAAGCAGCAGATCCATCTCAAGACCGCGATTCAAGTACTGCGGTGCGTGAACATGCAAGTCTGAAAAAGCCGGAATCAAAACAGCGTCGCCATAGTCCTTCATCGGAAGATTTTTGTATTCTTCCGGAAGCTCCGACCATATGCCCTTCACTCTTCCGTCTTCCACGACAATATAGCTGTCTGTATAAACTGCGAGACGATTTCTGTCTTCAGAATAAACAATATTCGTATGTATCAGTTTTATATTCGAATTCATTCTTACACTTTATTGGTGCTACTGCTTAATATCCGCGATCTCCTTCAGGAAGCTGTCCTTATTCCAGATTCCGGTAACTATCCATCCGCGCTCCATGTCCGTCATGGACTCAGCCGAGTATTGCGGATAGAACTCCTGAATATCCTTATCTTCAAATGTCAGATGGGGTTTTCCGTCTTTCAACAATCCGCCCTTCGCAACTAGGTAGTAAGCGAGGAATGAATACAGATGGGAAGTCGTTACTTCTTTTTCGGCCTCTCCCATGTCTGCGTATATGCGGTAGAAATTCTGCATAGCCTTTTTCAGGGTGCGGAAATTGTGATTTTTCCTGTCTCCTCTGAACAGGGTTTTCGCATTGAAAGCTTCTTTTTCCGGAACGAAGACCTGTCTGATCAGTTCTTCGTTGGCGAGCAGATACTCTTTGTACTCTGGGGTCTGCCAGTTCGTTTTGTTTAGTATCGAGCTGATGACCTCATTGTAATCCGGGATATGATAGAGCACTTGGGATATGGTCTTTTCCTTTGCAAGCTGATATGTCGTAGGGTCCTTTTCTATTTCCGGCCTCAGCGATTCCTCGTTAACCGAAATAATCGAATTGAATCTGTGGTTCTCACAGAAATCGTTGATAACACCCAGGACTTCTGCAAAATCCATCTTTGCTCGCTCCAAATCATCGTACACGAGTATGACTTTTTTCTTCTCGTGAGTTTTCAGATCCTCGAACTCCGGCTTGATAGGAATGAAATCCTCCACATCGGCGTTTACCACAACTCCGGCAGCTCCGCCGGCCAAAGGATTGACCCTGTACAGCATACTGCTGAAGGCTCTGAACACGCCCCCTCTCTGTGCTTTTTGCAACGTGTCAATAAACGGCATGCAGGCCTCAAACCATCTCTTGCGAACTGCGTCTCGCAGAGTGCTTGCGCTGTTCATTCCGAAAAGAGATACCCTTACGATGATATGAGTATCCTTAAGTGCCTTTGAAAGCTCTTTCTGGATCAGATAGGTCTTTCCGCAACCCCATTCACCCGTAAGCATCAATGCGCCGATCGGGTCGTCTTCGTTGCAGTAATGTATTAATTCATTCAGTGTGCTCATCTGCCCCTCCTCATTCTTAGCCGTTTGTAGTTATTATAGCATTCTGAAGGCTATATGATGAAAAAAGGTCAAAAACTATGCATATTCGTCAAAACTATGCATATTCGTCAAAACTATGCATTTTCGTCCCAAAAGTACCCTTGTTTGCATAGTTTTTCCTCTAATATAAGCATCGCATCATCAATACTCATTTTTTTGTTTACAATAACCGCATCTTTCCCTTTTATTGTTAATCTCATTTCACTCACCGTCTGAAACAAAAAAAGAAACTATGCAAAACGACCTTGAAACTGCTGTTTTTGCATAGTTCTCCTCAATTCACATCAATTTATCCGCTTCAGCATTAATCACGATAATTCCGACTGAAGGAGCTTGAGTGCAGGTATAATTCTTCCTATTCCGTCCATCTTAGACTGTAGATCATACTCTCCGGCTTATTATCTCTGATACAGGACGCCATATAAATCGGCATATAAGTAATGTTTTCTTTGCATACTAAGTTCCCGTTATACAGGACGAGCGCTCTCTCAGCGTCATAAGCGTCATTCGCCAGCACATTATTAAGGGCATTGTGCTTTTTGTAATCCTTTCCGCTCTTGACCTCAATCGGTAGCACATGGCCTTCGGATTCGATTACTAAGTCCAGCTCTCCAAGTTTTTTACTATTGTAATACCAGGTTTTCACACCGTGCGCCGCAAGTTCCTGGGCAACCACATTCTCAAACAGACCGCCATTCTTTATGTTCTTATCCTTCTGTAATATCTGATATTTCACCTGGTTTGAATAACGACTGGTCAGCAGTCCTATATCCGACATGAATAATTTGAACAGGTTCCTCTTTTCGCTCATCATAAGCGGAAGTCTGAGTTCCTTCGCGTTATATACAGGTAAAACTACTCCTGCATTTTTTAGCCAAAGGAAGTCATCACTATATTTCTCATATTCAGCCTTATTTCCGAGATGGTTTATATAGAATCTTTTATTTTTTTCCTCTAATTCGCTCGGCACAGCATCGTATATCTCGCGAAGTTTCAATTTGTTATTCTGCTCGTATTGTGCAAAGTCAAGTTTATATAAATCTATGATTTTATCGTGGATTTCGGAGACCCTCATGATGTCGTTAGTGTCGAGGTAAACTTGAGCTGCTTCCGGCATTCCTCCCACTATCAGATAAAGATAGAATGCATCAATCAGTCTGTTATGAACAAATGTATCTACCTCTTTCTTTTTTTCATAGCAGTCCTGTATCATTTCAAAGACATCCGGCGGGAACCCTACCGCTGCCATAAACTCCATAATATCCAGAGGATACATTTTTATTGTGCTCATATAACCTACTGGAGCACTTCTGAGGTCCTTAAGTTCTATTCCGAGAAGTGAGCCGCTCATTATATATCTGAAGGAACCTTCCTCAACCAAGAACTTGATCATAGTAACGATCTCACTGCAGGCCTGCACCTCATCCAGAAATATAATAGTTCTTCCAGGTAGCAACGTTCTTCCGGACGCAACACTTAGTCGCATAACTATATCGTTCGCTGAAGTTCCGGTTTTGAACAACTCAATCAGTTCAGGACGTTCAATAAAGTTAAGTTCTACGTAATCACCGTACTCATTCAGACATTCTCTTACGAGATATGTTTTACCGGTCTGCCTGGCACCTTCAATAAGAAGCGCATCTTTTCCGTTTGCAATCCAGTCTTTAATCCTTTTTTCTGCATTCCTCTTTATCATCTTGCTGTCTCTTTTCTGTTGATCTCCGTATTTCGGACTTTTCCAACACAATAATATCATCTTTTAGGGACTTTTCCAACCGTCATGTAGCTATTATTGTGACTTTTCCAAAAAATGGCCAGTAACAAAATGCTCCAGCCTCAGCAAGCGAGAGAGCGTTTTCTTGTAATTTCAACGCATCCCTTACAAGAGAAGAGGCCCAGAGATTTACTCTCTGAGCCTAAAAGTGGAGCTCCCGTTAGGAGTCGATTCTTCCGCTTCTATTGCAATTACTGCACCTCAGCTTTTATCACAGATGTATCCCTCAATTGTTTTGAGGGTTCGTTCTTCTCCGAAAGACGCTGAAAGAGATTGAAATCGTTTGAGGATAGAATCTTCACGAGCATTTTATTTATACAATGTTATCCCTGTCGCGTCCCTTGTACAGAAATCTTCTTACCTCCATTGTTTTACATCCGCTTCCATCGTCAATGACAACATAGAACACAATGAAGTTGTCTACATAGATTCTGTAATACGGATATTCACGTTCGAACAAAGATGGATATTGCTCAAAGGACTCCGCAACCGGAAGTCTATCCATAATGGCACTGTTCACCGCGTTCAGTAATCTCAAAGCTGCATCTGTATTCTCTTTCTCAAAGGCAATATAGTCTATCGCTTCGTCTAAATCATCATAGAACAGCGGCAAGTAACTTAGCTTGTACTGATTACTTTGCATTCAGCTTCTCCCTAATCTTACCAAAGACTTCTTCATGTGACATGCGTCTTGAATCATGTTTAGCTACATAATCGGCATAATCAAGTGCGGCTTCTGTCGGATCTGTCAGCCTTGAATACTCTTCTAAGCTAAGCACAACCATGCTTCCGTATCCGTTTTTTGTAAGATAGACCGGAGATCCCTCCTTAACCGTGTTCTCTATCTCGGTAAATTTGTTCCTGAGATCTGATACTGGTCTAATATCCATCATAATAAACCTCTTTTCATTTCATTATCATAATTATGATAATATTATGCCACTCGCAATAATCTGTGTCAACTTCATTTCCTTCGAAAAGAATTTCAACGCATCCCTTGCAATAAAAGAGGCTCAAAGATTTACTCTCTGAGCCTCAAAATTGGAGCTCCCGTTAGGAGTCGGAACTTCCGCTTCTATTGCAATTACTGCATTTCAGCTTCCATCATTGCTTCATCCCTCAATTGTTTTGTGAGATGATATTTCTTTGAAAGCGACTGAAGGCGGCTAAAAGGGGTTGAAAGCATCTTCTCCCTTAGTAGATAACCTGACGATTACATAATAGCTTCAATTAGTGAATCGAATTTTTCGAGAGCTCCGAAGTCCATCTTGTCGAACACATCAGAATATATATCGAGCGTCATGTGGATATTAGTATGTCCGAGCCATGTCTTAAGGACTACCGGCTGCACACCTGCCTCAATGCACCTTGTCGCAAAAGTGTGGCGCAGTGCGTGCTGTCCAAAATTCCTTTACAATGTCAATGTCTATCCCGCGTCCTGCGAGATACCACATTACCTTAGCCGATAGTTCAGATTTCTCCGGTAATAGCATTTTTCTTTCTGCATCGTGGTTATGTTTTCTGCATATTCCTGCATCAGAATTATGCAGATCTGATTCATCTTTAGTTAGTATCTTCATGGCATCCATGAACGACATGCCTTTGACCTTTATAAGGTAATCCAGGGCGGAGTTCCCTCCAAAACCTCTGCTCCACCACATCCATTTGCCATTGGAAATCTTTAAGCTATCATGCTCTCTGGTACAGTAGGTGTTTCCTCTGATATGAACAAGTTCTGTTGGCTCGTATGTCTGCAAATAAGTCAGCAGATCTATTGATCGCGCTTTCTTTATTTGTTCATCCGTATAATAAGTCATTGCAGTTTTTCCTTTCTTAAAACTCAAAAACATAAAAAACCAGTATTGCCGATTGGAAACACTGGTTATGTATAATGCTGTGAATTCCTTAAAAAGGAATATTGCACAGTTATTTGATTCTTTTTTAAACTATAACTTGTTTATTTCTTGAATAGCCTGTAACAACACCGGGAATTCATCGATACGCGGTAGACGTATGCGGGCCGATGTAGCATCTAATCCTCTAAAGTCATACCCATCAATAACCAGAACTTTGCGCTTGAGAAATTCATTCTTTAGGTTGATGTTCTTGTCATCGTGATAAAGCAACAGCAACGAATTAGTATCAAGAGTTTCCGCCATATGCAGCCTGCCGGAAGGCGTATCAGCACCTAGAGCCTCCTTGATTGTCACCTTCATTGTAGCGAAATCCGCTTTGCTCTTTTCAACGAATTCTGTATGTTTAAGTGCCTCTGCTCCAATCTCTCTTGCGATCTCGCCCACCATATATGGGTTAACCATCTTGTTCATATATCCGATGAGATCCTTGTGTGCGATGATGTATCCTATGCGCATGCCTGCCAGGCCATAACCCTTTGAAAGAGTGCGTACTACTACAAGGTTGGGATATTTCGCAAACAGCTGCACTGCCGAGTTCTCCTTCGGCATGAAATCACCGTAGGCTTCATCGATTATGACTGTAATGTCCTTCTTGAGCGCACCCTTTATTATTTCCTCGATGTCAGAAACATCGATGCACTGCCCTGTCGGATTATTTGGATTATCTATGTAGATGAAGTTGTAGGACTTGGTCGAGGAAGACGCGCTTGCGTAAGTGTCCGTAATGTAATTCATGGACAGGAACTCGTATGTATCGAACTTATAATTGTTCTCTTTCTTGAGCTGATAAGGCGCATACTCGATTCCTATCATCTCGGCATTCATATAGTAATCGGTGAACTGTGGCGAAATGCCCAGCACAACTGAGTTATGCGTGTCAAAGATGTTATTTATTATATACAGAGCGTTTATGCTGCCATCTGCTAGCAGGATGTTGCCGCGCTCCACATCTATCTGATCCTTCCAGAAATCACGGATAGCATCATATAGCGCATCACTATGTGGATATGGGCCAAGCTTTGCAGGATCGAAGTTTTTAAGAGCTTCAACACACTCCGGCGGGAAGCCATATGGGTTGCAGCCTTCGCTGCAGTCAACTCCGCCTTCCGCCAGTTCTATATGATCCATCGCGTAGCTTATCTTTTCCTGCTCCAGCAGCTGCTTTCTGATTTTCATGGATACTATGCTTTCCTTTAGTACTATCCGGGTTATTGCAGTTTGGCTATCACCTGACATCCTATCTCTTCACAGGATGTAATAATGTCAGCCATTTTGCTGATGAATTCCTGCTGCTTATGATCAGCTGCTCTTACAAGCTCCATGTTTTTATATGGAACCATATCCCTGATTTCAGCATCCAGTCTGCCTGCATAGATTGCGTTCTCATTCTTTAACTGAGCCCACATTCCGTCGCCATAGTCGAAATGCCACCATTCGGATGGGAGATTCGTGAATCCTGCAGCTGTCATAACATTGTACAGCAGTCTCCTGTTGTCTCTTACCTCATCGTTGACAAATCCCGTTCCGCTGTCCGGTTCGAATGCATATGTCCATGTAGCGTCATTGAATTCATCGAATCCTGTACCCATCTCCAGCACTTTGCCATCAGGACCGACAACTGTCAGGTCTACCGCGCCGCCTGTGCTGTGGACCGCTGGCCTCAGGATGTTATATGAAGCCATAGACACGCAGGTTCTTGTCAGTTTGTCGAGTTCTTCATCATTGAGATCCGGATTCTTCTCTCCTAGCTTTGCACGGTAGTAATCCCAGAAGAATTGCTGGATCGCTACCGGACGGTACGCATCGTAGATTCTGAGATGATAGCCTTCCGGAAGCAGATCCTCTGCTTTGCGCAGCATTTCTTTGACAGTCTTCCTCGCCACGATGATCGGGCTGCTTCCCGGGACGGCCATGCCGTCTTCCTCCGCCCAGTGGTAATATGCTGAGTCACAGTCAAATTCATCATTAAGTTCTACGAATGGATCCATTGAAGGATTGCTGACTATGATAAGCCCGAATGGGAAGTCCGTCTTAGGTATCGGTTTGTTAAAATCAACCATAGCAAGCCTCCTTATTTCACTTATTCTTTTACATACCAAGCAATGTTCCGACTATGATACCAAGGTATGTACCAATTACATATCCGAATGTTCCTGTGAGCATCGCCGGTCCGACCAGCTCAGTCCAGCCCTGTGCGATAGCCATACCGGCAGCAGTCGTCGGTCCACCGATGTTCGCGTTGGAGGCGATGATAGCATCCTCCAGATCGAACTTGAACAGCTTCGCTCCGCAGAAGCAGAAGAGCATGTTTATGATTACAATGATACCACTGAATACAAGCAGCAGCGGTGCTTTTGTAATGATAGCGAAGATCGATGCCGGAACGCCGATTACGAAGAAGAACAGATATATAAGGAAAGTAGCGACTTCCTGTGATCCGTTGAGTTTGGCGATCTGCTTATCTGCGAATGTGGATATGAGCATTGAGAATGTTGTGATCCATACATACTGGCTTCCGAAGAATGCATTCAATATCTGTGTCAGGATGTTACCTGTAGGGATAACTCCGCCAAGGAAGCCACCCACTCTCTGTGACAGGAATACGATAGTTACTGCAAGAGCAACGTTGATCGCGATATCCTTGAGTGAGATGTCTTTTCTTGACCAGTACTGAGCAGCCTGAGTCTTGGAGTCATCTGTTCCCTTAGCTTCTACAGCATCAATTTTCGGATGTGTGAAATGGCTGCGGAAGAATCTCGAGCCTGCACACCAGAGAAGTACGAAGAAGTAAAGTGTCATCAGCAGGTTATCCGATACAGTGATCGCACCGATCATCTCGCCCGGAACCTCGAACTGAGCAGCCAGTGCTGCGAAGTTAACGCCGCCGCCGATATATCCGCCTGTCTCAAGTACAGCTGCTCCTTCAAGTCCAGGAACTGCGCCGCGAAGCAGGAAGTAAGCGATGAAGACACCTACGAAGGTTCCGACCGCACCTATCAGGAAAATTACCATCATTCTTCCGGTCTCGCGCCAGATCTTCTTCATATTACACTGCAGCAGCAGGAGCGGAATAGCCATCGGTACAGCAAAGCCCCAGATGATGTCGTCATACACAGTACACGATATCGGAATGATGCTTAGGTTGGAGAGGACCAAAGCGAAGATCAGCGCAAGTACAGCGCCTGATACTTTGGACGCCCATGCATATTTCTGTTCAAGATAGATTGAAATAGCTACGGCCAGGCACATTACCATCATAAGTGCCCAGTGGTCATCTGGAGCAATCAGTGATTCACGCCCCAGAGCATTCATAAAGAAATTGCTTAACATGATTCTTCCTCCTTTTCCTTAAAAAAAACTACCTATATTTATTATTTACCATCCCGCTTTATACCCGAGAACGTCATCGGTAACGGCACCGGCCTCAAAGTCGTACATCGCCTGATTTATGATACGGAACCCCTCCGCTAATAGTTCTGTCTCAATATTCAGCGGCGGCTGTATCATCATCAACATCTATACCGCAAAACGGAAAAGTGTAGCATTCGGGAAGAAACGGCCCCATCTTTGTCTTGACTCTGGTAGAACAGGTCGTAAGCGTCTGAGACCCATATGTGCTCCCGTGATATCCATTGATAAAAGATATTGCTTTTGTCCTGCCGGTATATGCTCTGGCAAACTTGATAGCTGCATCATTAGCATCTGAGCCTCAGTTCCCGAAACATACCTTGACATCTATTCCGCCCGGATATACCGAAGCCAGCTTTTCTGCATACTCAATGCTTCTGCGGCTGTAGCTGTATGCCTGTGTATACTGAGCCGATAAGTCGAGTTGTGATTTTACAGCCTCCATGACAGCAGGATGTGAACCGCCGAGATTGAGAGAGGATCCGCTGGATAGAAAATCTATATACTTATTGCCGTCTTCATCTGTAATTACTGAACCTTCTACTGATGCTACTGCAAGCGGGAAATATGATAAATGAGAACACGGAGCAATGACTTTTCTGTCACGCTCTATCAATTCAAGACACTTTACAGTTTTCATCACAGCACCATTTAATTAATATGAGAATTGCGTTAATTAAAGATGTCTTATCTGCTGAAAAATAGCAAATGCGATATAATCCACAGAATGAAAGTTTTTTAGGGGCTTTTTTTCACTAATGGAAAAGACAAGTAATTTTTTTTATAATAAATTATAAAAAAGCGGTTGTTTCACTATTTATTCAATCAATATTTGAATAATATGCAAGCAGCCCCTAGCAGAGGGGCGGGAGATCACGACATGACAAAACTTGAACATTTAGGAAGCAGAATCAGGCTGTTCAGAAAGCATCGAAATTTGACGCTTGAAGAACTTGCATATATGGTCCATAAAAGCCCTTCGACCATTAGTAAGTATGAGAAAGGTACTGTAAATATCGATATCTTAACTCTTTCCGAGATTGCTGATTCACTTGAGGTTGATATCGGTCAGCTAACAGATTTTCAGCCTATTGTAAAAGCTAAACCTCTAGGTATCAGTTCCAACTTCT
>CADAJM010000003.1 GCA_902788245.1 uncultured Eubacteriales bacterium
ATTTTTTATGCAAAAAGAGCTCAACCTCCTGAAATACACGTGGTTTGAGATATTTTTAATAGAGGTAGTTTGACACTACCATTTCAGAACAGGAGGAAGTAATATGGATAAATATGTATGCGACGTATGCGGTTATGTTTATGACCCTGCAGAGAATGACAACGTAGCATTCGAAGATCTGCCTGAAGATTGGGTATGCCCACTTTGCGGAGTAGGCAAAGACAGCTTCAGCCCTGCTGAGTAATCATAAACACAACAAAAGACTTAAGACTGCGAGCACCCCGAACCTCGCAGTTTTGTTTTACGCCGACGCTTTAATAAACGCTCGGTTTTGTTAGCATCTTCGTGGCTATTCAGTCGTGCAGGTATGGACAATCGCCGCAGGACCACTGATAAACACATGGACACAGGCAAATCAGCAGATGCTCAAGGAGCAGTGTTCATTTAAACGCCTCTGTCCATATGCTTATCCATGGCTCCTAGCTTATCCACATAATCAATGGCCAAAAAAGGCTATCAGTGTTTGCTCCATGTAGATTCATATAGGGAGTTTTTTATTAAATGTTACATATTTCAAAAATATTTTTTAAATATGTAACATTTTCCATACAAAACAGACAATACCAACGCAAATCCCACACATTTAGCGGTTATAATTCAATCTACACCTCGCAATCTTGCGTTTTTGTTACATATAAGAAAATTTTATTGCAAAAATGTAACATTTGTATGAAAACTCCTCTGAATTGGTATGGGGAGGGAATGCCTGCGGAAAGTCCGCAGCACAAAAGTAATAAGAGAAGCTCAGTGGATTCAATCAAATAAGGTAGAAATTATGATATACAAAGAACAACTGGAAAGAATGATAAGCGAATTAAAGGAAAGACGGGAAGATCTCTCGCGGGAATTTGAAACACTCCCTGAAGGACGCCTTATGATTTTGAAAAAGGATGGAACGGAAAGATATCTCCAACGGATTCCGGCAACAGGCAACCGCAAGAAGGAGAGGCGATACGGAATCAAGAAAAATGAGGATGCTCTTAATGGCTTAGTAAGGAAAGACTACATTTTAAAAGCCCTGAAAATTATTAATAAGGATATCCAAAGGCTGGAGAAAGCGGCAAGCCTTTTTGAAGCATCTGATGAGAACTCAGTGATGAAAGCTTTTATTGAAGAAAACCCGGAAATTGCGGATAAAGTTTATAGATCTATTATTGATGAGGGTGCGTGGAAGAGCCGGTTTGACAGAATCGAAGACTATCATCCTGAGAACATGACACAAACCGCTGCGGATGGGACTAGTATGAGGTCGAAGAACGAAGTGTATATTGCATCGAGGCTCGATCATTACGGACTGACTTACAGATCGGATTGTCCGACGGGAATACCGGGACTGTACAGAACGCCGGATTTCACAGTGCTGAGAAAGAGAGATAATAAGGTTATTTATTGGGAACACCTAGGAATGATGGATGATCTGGAATATAGGATAGACAACAAGCGGAAGTTTGAAGAGTATGAAGCAGCCGGAATTGTACCGTGGGATAATTTAATAGTAACTTACGACTCAGCAAAAGGCGGCCTTAGGGCAGAACTCATTGAAGCCATGATTAAGGCTTGGCTACTTTAATGATAGTTGTTAGAATGTAGTTGATACACAAGCAAGTAATTTTCATGGGCGGTTTTCATGAACGAAGCAGAGAAAAGATGCCGGGAGTTCCTCCGCAGCAAAGGTATGGAGGACCGGATAATCGATTTCAAGAATACGGACATAACGGCCGAGAGCACGGCGCTGGCTCTCGACGTTGACGTGGACAGAATATGCAAGGGACTTGCGTTCAAAGGCAAGAACGGCACGGCCATAGTCGTTATCGCTTCGGGCAATTCGAGAGTGAGCAACAGCAAGTTCAAGGAGATGCTTGGCATACGTCCGAGCATGCTGCCGCCAGAGCAGACCGAGGAACTCATCGGACATCTGCCGGGTACTATCAATCCGTTCTGTCTGAAAGACAGCGCTAAACTCTATCTCGATCTTTCGATCAGAAAACACGAAGGAGAGACGGTCTTCCCGGGTATAGGCGGAGAGGATTCCGTCGTGGAACTCAGCGTACAGGAACTTGAGAAACTATCCGACCCTGTCTGCTGGGTGAGCGTGACAACATAAAAAAGTCGAGGAGATATTCGGCTACAAATAAATACTGCAAAAAAGGAGGAAATAATATGAAAGTCAGTGATTACTATCCGGTATTTTATGCATCGGATTTTGAAGGAGAAATTAAGCGTCTTACCGAAGACCTCGGATTCGAAGTCAAGCACAGACCAAATATTGAGATGCTTGAATATGCGATTTTAGAAAATGAGAACAACAGGCGCATGGATGTTGTGCGCTCTCATTTCCCTGCGGATTCCTTTACAGACGGTTTCCTCGGGATGCGCGCAAACGTAGACAATTTCGAAGAGGGCGTTTCCTACTTCGAAAAGTTGGGCTATTCCTTTTTCGGCGAACCGCACGAAACAGAATCATCCATTACCGGTCTCATGACCAAAAGCGGAAACGAATACATCATCGTCTTCCACCACAAGAAATAAAAAGCGTCCGGATGGGGTGGGTTCAGGAATGGGCGGGCCTTAGGACGCACTTACTTGTTTCCAAAACTACACTTTCATAAGTGAGGATAGTTGTTCTTCTTGATCCCTCCCTGAAGATGCTCTATTGCTTGTTTTGTCACTTTTACTCTGTAAGGCGACATTACAATCCTTTCGTCAATTCGTTGAAGACTATGTCAGCATCAACTGCGTTGTCAGCTTTGGCCTGTTCCAAGCCGATGCCCATCATCTCATTAAACGCGTCATCAGACATCTCATCTCTTGCGGGAACTTCCCTAGGGATAATCATCGGAAACGGTATCCCGTTATGCAGTATGATTTGCCTGTAAAACATATCTATCGCTACTGAGCGAGGAATACCCATTCGTGTAAGAATTGATTCGGCATCTCTCTTGATATTCTCTTTAATACGAGCGTTTACATTTGCAGTTTTGTTCTCAGACATTGAAACTCACCACCTATCGTTTTTTCTAAAAATCCTGAAAAACTTCTGCAAACATTATACGCTGTTGTGTCGCGATTCGCAATACAAATGCCAATAACATGTTAAGCCTACGGATGTCCTCTTATCATCAATACCGGGTCTTGAGATGCGTACAGTTTGCCACACGCAATGCTGTCATTTGTGAATGCTTTGTGAGGAGGTACTTTTATGTCGAAATTAGTGCATTTTTTGTCGTTTTTTATGCAAAAAACCTATGAAAAATCAGCGATATCTAACCCGCTTGTAACCTTGAAACTGCTATAATTCAAGGCAGAATGGACAAAAAGGTGAATGAGCTGATTTGCAAGTAGGTAAAACTATGAATACTAAGGACTTCGCAAAGAGAATATTGGTAGCAATCCTGTCGCTGGTGATTACGATCACATACATGCCGGCAGCAGTTTTTGCTGAGCCGATTTCGGATCAAAAGACGACTCAAAGCGAAGCAGCAAGCGACATCGCTGCTCCTTCGGAGGAGACTGCACCAGAGAAGAGCGACGCGGAAGAGACTACTGCAGCAGAAAACTCTGATGCAGAAGAAACTGTCTCACCGGATGAAGGCAAATCCGCAGATGAGCCGGCAGAGGCAGGCGAGACCGACAGCTTTACACGCGAGGCAGAGATTGATGATGTCATCGTCAAAGTCGAAGCGGAGGCCGGTGTATTCCCGGATGATGCAGAGCTCGTAGTTGAGAAAGTCAGCAAGAAAGATGAAGCCAAAGCAGCCGAGGCTATTGATGAAGTCCGTCCGGCCGAGCTTAACGTGGCAGATTCATATACCTTTGATATCAAGCTCGTGGATGCAGAGGGAACTGAGCTTCAGCCTGCAGACGATCAGAAAGTGAATGTTACTTTCAACATGGCGCGCGCAGCGGACCCTAACCTCAGCGCGGACATTTACCATATAACGGAAAATGAAGTAATCGACGAAAAGACCAAAGAGACTGAGATCGTGCTCGAGGCCGAAAAGCTGGATGCCGAACAGGATGTAAAGGAAGCGACAGTTGCAGCAGAAACGGACGGATTCTCGCTTTATACTGTTCGATTCACATATAGTGATCTTTCCTACACCGTGGAATATGATTCGGACGACGAGGTGGGAGTTCCGCTCCAGACTATAATTGACGAATTGGGCATTGAAGGCAGGGCGGTACAGGGAAGCGTTAAGGATGAATATCAGCCGCTTTTTGATGTGAATGGAGGTTATGTCAAGTTCAGTCAGCCCTTTGATAGTCCGCTGCTGAAAGCACTAATCGCAAGAGTCGTAGTGCATTCTGTAGAATTTGATGCGGATATAGTTACAGATTATGAAATAACCATAGACTACTGCAGAGATGTCGTAATAGTCGACAAATGGTCGGGACTGCAGAGAGCCGTAAACGACTCTGCCAATAACGGTAAAACCATCCGCGTTACTGATAATCTCTGGGCCGGAGACAATGACCGAATTCTGGTCAAAAACAAAAAACTCACAATAGACCTCAATGGCTTTACCCTGGACAGGCAACGAGACGATAACGACTCTGACGGTCATGTAATAGAACTGCAGGACGGTTCGGATATAACCATCAAAAATGGAGGCATCGAGGGAGGCTACGCCACTCACGGCGGAGGAATCTACATTGGTAAGGGCTGCATATGCAACCTGGAGAATGTTAACATCTGGAACAATAAGGCTAAAGAAGACGGCGGAGCCATTTATGTGCGCGGATCTCTCAACATGAGTGGCGGCAAGATCTATAGCAACGAGTCAAAGGATACCGCCGGGGCTATATATTGCCAGGATACCGGAACATTTAACATCGACGGAGTTGCGATTACCAGCAACCATGCAGAAAATGATGGCGGTGCATTCGTCGTGCACCTCGATAAAGATGCTCTTATTTCGAATTGCGAGATCATAGGCAACTATTCAAATACCGAAGATGGCGGAGCCATTCGTATGGACTCGGATAAGACCCTGACCATCTCGGATACAAATATCACGAATAACAAGGCAGAGGATAACGGTGGAGGAATTGTGATTGATGAAGGCACAGTTGCAATGGTCCGCTGTACAATCGCCGGAAACGAATCCAACGACGGCGGCGGAGTATATAATGACGACGGCAACATCGATTTCAAAGACGTTACCATAGAACGCAATAAGTCAAAAAAATATGGCGGTGCAGGTATAAACAACAAGAGACATGCCGTCCTTGAAAACTGCACCATAAAAAACAATGAAGGACACGCCAGCGGAGGAGGCATATATTCAAATGACGACATCACCCTGGATAACTGTACGATAGAAGGAAACAGCGCAACAGGGGATGGCGGCGGCATACACAGTGAGGATTCAAAGGTAAATCTTAATAACTGCATAATAAAGAATAATTCTGCGGCAAAATCCGGCGGCGGCATCCGTATCCATGACGGAACGACCAACTTAAATAATACGAGCTTCGAAGGAAATATCGCTTATGAGCTGGGCGGAGGCATTTATACCAACAATGACGCCACACTGAATATGTCCGGCAGCACCTTAATAAACGGAAATTCGGCAGCGGTCGGCGGCGGAGGAATACTCATCGGAGATTCCGAAGATAATAAGGTCACCATCAAAGACAAGTTCGTCGTAAGCGAAAACGAAGCATCGAAGGGCGCAAACGTCTACTTTATCTCCAAGACAAAGACGACAGGTGCCGGCTCATGGGCGAGCACTGAAATCATAGTAACACCACTTAGACTTATAGGCCCACTTGCGGAGGGCAGTGTTGTTGGAGTGGCCATAGATCAGGATATAGTGGATAACAGCGAAGCGATCACCTTAGGCTACAGGAGCTATCACGGTGATAAAGATCCACATGAGATTTTTGAATCAGAGAGTGGATACTCCCTTCAGACAAACTCTGCCGGTGAAGTAGTGCTTCATGTCTCGGAGTGGCCGGATCTTCAGAAGCTCGTAAACGATGCGGCAAATGGAGACGGAGAACTCAAACTGGATAAAAACTGGAAGGGAAGGGATGTTGATGTGCCACTTACGATCCCGGAGGGCAAGACTCTGGAACTGGATCTGAACGGATACAGCATAAACCGGAACTTTGAGGCGGAGGCGGCCGACAACGGAAGGGTCTTCAACGTGGAAGGAGGAAGAACTCTTAAGATAATCGACAGCTCCGGGAAAAAGAAGGGAAAAATCACAGGCGGCAGCAGCAATAACGGCGGTGCGGTTTATGTCCAAAGCGGCGGCAGCTTTGAATTCGTCAGCGGAAATATTACAGGCAACAAGGCTGAAAACGGCGGTGCCATTTACAACGAGGGCACAGTCACAATAAACGGAAAAGGCCTCATATCCGGAAACAACGGAACGAACGGCGGAGGTATTTATAACGCAGGAACGCTGAATATAAAGGCGGATTCGGTCAAGGGTAATCTGGCGGGCACCGGCGGCGGAATATACAGCGCTGCGGGCACCGTGAATCTTGAGTCAGCCGTAAGCGGCAATGAAGCCTCTGAAAAGGCAGGCGGAATCTACTATGCCGAGGACAGCATCCTGAATGTCTCGTCAAATGCTTCTGTCAAAGATAATAACGGAGCTTCCGGCACAAACATCTACATGGCAGGAGACAGCACTCTGATTAATGTCACATCTTCTTTGTCAGATGCTGCCTATATCGATGTCGTAGCTCAGAACCCAAATGCAAAAAACGACAGAAAGCTCACAAATGACTGGGATGTAAATAAAGGAAGCGGAACCCTGGCATATAACGGCATAGCGTCGGACAGCTCAGATAAGGTGAAAGTGGAAGAAGGCGAACTCTGGCTGAATGCCATCACCGGCGAGGGTATCAAATGGATCAGCAGTTGGCGGGAGCTAAGCAGGGCTTTAAGAAGTGACGAGGTCAGAAATATTGCTCTGGCTAAGGACCTAAAGCCCGGAGACAGTGATAAGAATTATCCGCTTGAGGTTATCAATGCTAAAAAAACACTTGATCTGTGTGGACACACCCTCGATTCGAATGGAACCGAATTCGTTCAGGGAACGGGAATAGGTACGAGTGACATAATGGGCATGGTCATCAGCGTAGGCCTTACTTGGTTGGGTGGTGATACCGACTCCGGAGAGCTGGAATTAAAGGACAGTATCGGAACAGGTGCCGTGACAGGTGGAAACTGCGGCAGCATCACATATCCGGTGGGCGGCGGAGGAATACTGATCACGAAGAACTCGAAGTGCGCGATAAGCGGAGTTGCAATAACGGGGAATAAAAGTGATAAAGACGGCGGTGGAATCTATAACAAGGGCAGCCTGACCATGACGGGAGGCGCTGTTACGGGAAATAAAGCGGGATTTGATTACTGTGAAAAAGATGAAGGCCGGGGAGGCGGCATATTCAATGCAGGTACGATCATCTTAAACGGTGTTCGTATATCTGAAAACACTTCATATAACGGTGGCGGAGGTATCTTCATAAAATCTGAGCTAAGTTCGGATATTACAGACTGCCTGATAGACAACAACCAGACTCTGAGCGGACACGGAGGTGGAGTCTACGCGGATATGAGCGGAAAGACTCTGAAAATAGAAGGCGGCGAAATAAACGATAATCTTGCTTATGAGGAAGACACCCTCGAGAAGATCCCCCATACCGAAGACTACATATACTTCGAAAACAACGGCGGCGGCATATATCTTAAAGCCGGCACGCTGAATATGACAAACGGTTCTATATCCGGCAACACATCCGAAAGCGGCGGCGGTATATATAATGAGGATGGCAGTATAAATCTCAATGGTACCGAAATAAACGGCAACACGGCTAAAAGCCAGATAGCCATTGATGATGAAACGCATACACCAACAATATTCGGCGGGACAGGCGGTGGAATTTATACCAAAGGCAGTGCCGAACTCGGCAATTCCAAAGTCAGCGGCAACAGCGCAGGCAATACAGGAGGAGGAATCTATACCAAGAAGAGCCTGACAGTGACCGATGGCGCTGTCACGGCCAACCAGTCTGAGACAGAGGGTGGAGGCATCCATTTTGCAGGCGGAAGTCTGAAACTGACAGGAAGCGGCGAGGGCGGCCTCACCATTGAAGGTAACGAAGCAATGGATGAAGCCTCCGGAATACGCGCTGACCGGGATCTTTCAATAGAAGGCGAGATACACATGGATGACAACAGCCTCTGGCTGGCTTCCGGAAAGAAGATCACCATCTACGGTGCGCTTGGTGACGGTAGCATGATCAATGTGGCTCTTGCCGACACCTGGGGCGTGTTCACAGACGGCTTCAAGGATAAGCACCCGGGCGCAGATCCTGCGAATTACTTCCGCTCAGACTACGGATACGGAGTGCACAGGACTTCCGACGGAGAAGCGGAGCTCAGGCTTGATCTGGATGACGGCTCACACTTCATCGATATGGATAATCAGATAAACGATGAATCGAGGTTGACAAAGGCCAACTGGATGTCCGGTATATCGGGAGATCGTTATCTCAACGAAATAAACATACCATGCACCCACGACTCTGCGATGAATGTGGTGAATTATAATACGTTCTCCTCTGTCGGATCAGCCCTGGGCTTTTCGGAGAATGCGAAAACTCAGGTCAGATTCATAGATGAGCAGATGAATGACGGCGTAAGACGCCTTGATATCAGACTAAACAACAGATACGAAAAAGCCTATGTGGGCGGACTCTGGATCAGTTACAAGGACGATGGAAAGAACCTGTGGCTTTGCCACGGAAAGAGCTGGTTCGGAACATTTTGGGCAGGAGATCACGAAGGCGACGATCTTAGCTTCAATGAGACATGGGAATGGGTAAAGGACTTCCTGCAGAAGCATCCTACCGAGACCATAATACTCGATCTGGCTGCAGAACCGGTCAATTCATGGGGCCATAACAAGGGCGATGATGAAAAAACCATCGCGAAAAGAGCACAGTCCATGGTCAGAGATTTCAGCAAGGAGATCAACCCGTCCACCGGGAAGCCTTATGTATTCTGGGAAAAGACTGAAGGTGAGCCGGCAGTCATGCAGCCTTTCAGTCACTATCCTCAGCTCAAGGAATGCCGGGGCCAGGTTATATTCACCGGGGACCTCGATGTCGGCGGCTTCGATAGCTGGAACAAGGGCGGTGTAAAAAGCTATGAACCTGAGGGAGAACAAGGAGAATCTGCCTCTGATAAGATCAAGCACGCATACGATTTCTACAACAAGAGCAATACACTTAGGCTCACATACATACCGACTGATGTAACAAGGCATATAGACGATAGACTATATAAAACCAGTGCGCTGACAGCGCCTCAGAATATTGCCGGAATACCGACCGAAACGCCGCTGGAAGCTGCTGATAAGATCCATGAAGCTCTGTGGCTGAGTGATAATGACGACACGGGAGTCTTCAACCAGAGGGGCCAGTACGTAGGTTTGATACGCCATGACGGCGCCACGACGAAGACCAACCGCATCATCTGGATATCCAACTTCCCGGAGGATGATGAGGAGACGACTGAAGTTGAGTCGCTGAATTACTGCACGGTGACTGCAGTATCCAATATCACTGATGCGGAAGCCGAAGCTGCCGGACTGGATCCGAAGAAGGTGGTGACGCAGACATACAAACTTCTGAAGGGCACCCAGTTCCCGATCCCGGGAGATATCTACGGATACAATAACGAACTTGCGGGTTGGAATGCGGATGTTCCATCAGGTGAAGAAACCGGAAGTGAAACGGCTTATCATCAGGGTGACACATATAAGGTAATGAGCGATGTCACCTTCACGGCCGACTGGGGCGGTGAGGAACCGGAACCTGCTACGGATAAGACGCGGATGAAAGCAATCTGGGTCGATCAGGATGACAAGGACGAGATTAGACCGAGTGCGCTTACGATCAAGTATAAAACCGAGGGCTCAGATGACGAAAAGACACTGTCGCTTCCGACGGGCGGCGAGTGGACCACTACCGTTGATGGTGTAATCAGCGACATCACATCTGTGGTGGATAATGAAAGCAGAATCAAGCCGACAGATGAAAAGCCGCATGGACAGGATAAAGAGGGTGAGTACGCCTATGCTGTGATCAACAATAAGCTGACAGGCTGCGTCATTACCCTGTACCATACGCCTTCGGTGGACCCGGATCCCGACCCGGATCCCGAGCCTGCTGTATTTACGGGTAAGATATCTTGGGACGATAATGACAACGAGAAAGGTGAACGTCCCGGAACCATCATTTTGCATCTGATGAAGGACGGTGAAGAAGTCTTTGAAAAGACTGTGTCCGGAGATGCTTCAGACTGGTCATGGAGAATCGTGCTTCCTGATGATCAGACAGGATACTATGTGAATCAGGATGCAGTGCCGGGATATAAGACTGCCATAAAAGGAAGTCCCGAGGATGGATTCGAGATCGTTAATACGCTAATGGAGGAAGGCCATAAACATTCACTCAGCGAAGTGAAGGCCGTGCCGGCCACATGCACAAAGGACGGCAATATCAGGTACTGGGTCTGCGATAAGGGCGATGATTCCTGCCATAAATACTTCTCCGATGCCAATGGCACGAACGAGATCAGCAAAGGGGATACTATCGTCAAGGCTACAGGCCATGACTGGGGTAAGCCTGTCTATGAATGGGCAGATGATAACAGCACGGTCACAGGAAAATGCATCTGTAATAATGATCCTGAGCATGTGATCGAGGAGACCGTCAGGACTTCATCTGAGATTACGAAGCAGCCGACCGAGACTGAAGAGGGTGTACGCACATACACGGCTGTCTTTAAAGGCGACAATCCTTTCGAGGATCAGATCAAGACTGAGCTCATCCCTCCGACCGGTAAGCCTGAGGCCGGCAAGCACAACATCACGATTGATGACGGCAGCGGCAAGGGTTCTAAGACGGTGGCTTACGATGAGGGAAGTGAGGTCACAATACCGTCAGCTCCTTCAGATGATAAATTCTTCAAACAGTGGAAGGTCAAACTCTACGATGGTGAAGGCAATGAAATTGCCGATGTGACAGAGGATCTGTTCGGCAAAGGCGGCAATATGGATGAAGCTGCAACGTTCACCATGCCTACATCAGGAGAGTCGAAATACACGACCAAGGACGGAGAGGAGAAGCCGTATCCTGCTGAGTTCTCACTCAGTCTTGTAGCGAGCTGCGAAGACAGGGTTAAAGAGGCTACTTTGAATCCGACCGCACCGGCTTCCGGTGAGGAGCTTGCGGATATGGTCCACATCGCCTTTGATAACGGCAGCTGGATTGATTGCCCGATAAGCTGGACGTACAAGGATAAGGCCGGCAAGAAGGACGTCGTAGTTCCTGCTTCAGACAAAGCGTATAACGACACGGAATACACAGCGACGATTCACGTGTATCCGGACCCTGATAAAAACAGAGCGTTTGCCGAGGCCGTAAAAGTTCTGTCTAATACGGGAACACCGACCGCAACGAGCTTTGTTCGTGGCGAAGACGGAAGCCTTACGATTTCGCTTACATTCGCCAAGACAGCGCCGGCGGGCGGCGAGGACAGACCGGTTATTCCTCCGGATTACCGCACGATCACCTTTAAACTGGGTGGCGGCACGTATAACGGCAGCAAGAAGGACATCGTGATAAAGGCCGAGGAGGGCGATGTAATCACCGTTCCGGCAGCTCCGAAGAGGAAGGGATACAAGTTCGTCTACTGGAAAGGCTCGAAGTATTATCCGGGAGATAAGTACACTGTCAAAGCCAACCACACGATGACAGCACAGTGGGAGAAGGTCGGCGAATCCGGAAGCGGTTCCGGCGGTGCCAATACCGGAGACTCAAACGATGCGCTCGCTTGGATCGCGGTAATGCTGGCTTCGATGATCGCGCTGAGTGGATACGTTATAAGCCGCAGGAGGAAGAACAGCAGATAGTAAACGATTGCTATTATTGAAAAATCGGCTCGTTAGAGCCGATTTTTTGTGTCCGGATGGATTACAAGGCTTTGTTGATAAAGTCGGACGGTGTTATGGCTTTGAAACTGTAGCCCTTGAAGTCTTTGACGTTTCGGGTGAGGAGATAGTCGCATTGCTCTCGTTCGGCGATTGCAGCCAAAAGACCGTCCTCAAATTCGGGACGTTTTTTCTTAATGGCAGACGCAATATCTTCACTGTTTGGGGAGACCGGATGCAGAACTTCAAGTGCGGCATCGATAGCCTCATATGCAATCTCGCTGTCATGAAAGGCGTGCTTGACGATATAGTACAGATCCGAAAGACTGATGTCTGCAACCATACCGTATACGCTCTCGTCTTCACAGCTGCTGAGCGCAAGCATCGAGGCGTTGAAGAACGGCTCTCTGTGCAAAGCGACATCCAAAAGCACATTTGTATCACAGAGTAATTTCATACTTATCCTCCATTGCTGCTTTCTTTAATTCATCGTAATCAAGGGCTTTGCCTTTTGGTTTTCCCAAGGAGGCGAGCCTCTCCGCACCGCTTAATTTCGGCTTGCAGACTTGCATGACTTTTCTGCCGTTTTTGGTAACGGTGATTGTCTCATCTGATGCAGATATGTAGTCTATGTATTTGCCGAGATTCGTCTTAAATTCAGTTGCACTTATAGTCATATGCGCTCCTTTCGTTCGATATATCCGCATAATATAGCATTTATAATAAAAAATCAATCGAAAATCAGCAGTGGATTTCGCTATCAGGTAAATGGAGGTATTTCTATGGCTATAGGGGAAAGAATGCGGGCATTGTTTCCCGAAAGATAAAACCGAGGTAGCCAGAAAACGAATTGATGCAAAGAAGAATATATAGAAGTAAATTAAGAACCGTTAATAATAAATCGTTTTATTTGCAAAGAATATAATAAAAAGTAATAATGGAGTAGGTTAAATAATTAAAGGAGCGAATTAATTAAGATTTGTTTCAATCCATTCCACGATTTTAACAATCTATTATCGGAGTGATAATTATGAATAATAAAAAGAAGAACTCTTGGATACTGGTGCTGCCGATTATTGGAGTTATTCTAATGAATATCGCAATACTGCCGATGTTATTATCCGGTGAAACATCGGAGGATGTGGATTTACCAACTTATGAAGGTTATGATGGCTCGCCGTCTCCAATGGATACATCTACCAAACTTATCTATGCTGCAATATGTTTCGCAGTTGTTGCATTTGCCATCTCGGCCATAGCAGTAGTCGTTGCTCACAATCGGAAAGACAAGCGAAATCCTGCAACTGAACGCAGGGGCATGCTGATTATAAAACTCGGGCTCATACCATTTTACATATTTGGAGGCATGTTATGCTTCGTCCTCGCAATACTTCCGGCAACCATCTTTGTGAGCTTTTTTCTGGGGATCATCGGGTGGTTTGTTATGATACCGGGCTCGGTTTGGGCCGTATGCTATGCGTTTTCACTGAGAAAGATGGGTGGCCTAAAGAATGGTACAACAATACTCTTTATAATTATGCAATTAATTATGGTGCTGGATGTTATATCGGCAATCGTCATTGCAATTGTCGGATACAGATACGAGAAAAAGAATAAGCTAACAGAAACTGACATTGCATTAAATGTGGAGAATCAGCATGACTAACAGAATTACAAGAAACTCCTCGCTTGAAAAAGTCAGCCTCTTGATGATGATAATGTATCCCTACATATCTGTTCTTTTGTATGTGGGATTTTTCATTGCTACAAATGGAGGCTTTGAAGGAGCTATCCCATATTCACTCATATGGATGATACAGGCGGTCACTTTCATATTGGCGGTTGCATCAGCAGTGAGGGGAACAAGCCTAAAGAATGTCGCAACTGTAAAATTCTCATATATTCCATACTACATTGCCTACTTTGCCCTGGACAGATACTTTTCATCCTTTGAACAGACAAAAACATGGGGAGTTGATTCCCTGCTTTATGAGACGGATTTATCATCCCTGTTAAACGGAGCGATAATGGAGACCCCTTTCTGTTTTTTCCTTGCAGGGCAGGCGCTGGTCTTATCCGGAATATATATGCTCGGCTTAGATACTTCAAAAATTATTTGTAAGATCCTTGGCTTTGTCCCGGGATTAGATATTGTTGCGGTAATATATTTGCTTGCTGCGAAACGAAATTCAAATGAAAAAATTGAGGAACAGAGTTCCCAACAGTTGGGCAATGAGACACGAAAAACTGTGGGGCAGATTATCCTTTTTGTTTGTCTAATCGCGTCATATGTAATAGTAAAGTGCAATATTGCAGTCGTCATATATGAGGAAAGTATCACATATTTTAACAACATGATTATATCGGCATCAGATGCCTGGCTGGCAACAATCGTGTGGAGTTTGATTGGATGGATTCCAAACCTGGTATCAACAATCCTTTTACGCAAGTATGGAAGAGTATATAAGATATTATTGATTATCAGCTGGATTTTATATCTGTTAGTAGGGCCAACTGGAATAGCCAATCCTATTCCAATGGGAGTATAGAATACAGAAAAGAATCTCCGTGATATGGGAAAAATGAAACGCAATTTGATTATGAATACGGCGTGATGACTCCTGCGGAACAAATACGTGAATTTCTACATCTGACCGATTTAATGCAAATTGATACAGAGTAAACCACATTCTGTCCAATAAGCCTAGGCCTAAGTATAAATGCAAAGAAAAAAGCCATGGTCCCACGTTTACCGTACAGACCCCCTCAAGCGGGCGCCAGGCCATGACCATAAAAAAAGAATGATCCTACGTTTACCCGTACACCCAGCTTGCAAGACGCCAGGAGGTCATCCTCTTTTCAAGCAAATTTTAGCATTTATCTAATACTCAAGTCAAACTTCTTTAATCCATTTCTCAATCAGCGGGTAGAACTCATGCTTGTCTGTTCCTGATTTATGAAGCCTGAGTATACTGCAGATATTATCAACAAACTGAAGTCCCGGCTCCTTCTGAGAATCTCTCGGCATAATAGCCTGAACATTATTGTAGGTTGATATCCGATCGATAATCCTATCCTCGAAATCAGTCTTATTAAAAGCATCAAAGATGATGCTAATATCTTCTTCAATATCCAAGACAATCTTTGAAAGCATTGCTATATATGTATCTTCTTTGAAATTCTGAGGAAATGATTTATCCTTCTTTACATAGCAAGAATATATAACCTGCCTGTCAGTTTCAGCCAAAGATTCTATCATCTTTACCTTGATACGCTGGTAATTCCTATCAAGCATTGTTGATTTAAACTCAGTAAACAAAGCCGCCTTATCTCTCTTGGCCACCGGCATGTTGCGTGCCTTCTTCTTAAAGCTTTTATACGCTATCTCCGCAGACTCCCTGGAATTCATCAAAAGTCCGGTTACTATGAAGTATTCAGTGTTCTCCGATTCATCTACATATAGAATCAAGATGCGTGTCCTCCTGTCCGATAGATTATACCATGTCAGAATTGCTGAAGCTCGTATTACTGGAAAGAATGAGAATAACGAAAAATGGCTCCGAAAAGAGCCATTAAATCGCGATCTAGTTGAACCATGCTATCGTGGCGCATCCGCCTCTATACAATAGTAGGTTCTTATACCGTTTCATTGGTGTCCCGGAGAGGATAGCGTCACTGTCAAGGGTCGCTTCGCTTCCTCCCTTGACAGCGCCGCGATGCGGGTGTGAAAAAAGAGTATACACCCGAATACGAACCTCCTTCGGAGGTCCTCACCTCTCCGAAGTCAACAAAAATCGGCAGACTTACAGCCTGCCGATTTTAGTTGGTGTCCCGGAGAGGATTCGAACCTCCGACACCCGCTTTAGGAGAGCGGTGCTCTGTCCCCTGAGCTACCGAGACATGTGATGCGCGCGAGTGGGATAGGCCCGCTTGCGCGCTTTGGTATGATAGCACAGTTTCCTTGATATATCAAGGCGGATAGAGTACAATTTTCGTGTATGGGCGGGCTACCTTAAGCGAGAATTTAAGCTCGGTTTAAGGCCTGCGGATTACACTAATCGCAACACTTACAGATACAGTGAGGAGTATTATGTACAAAGAGACTTTGAGACAGGTATGGGCTGAGATCGACATGTCGGAATTCGACCACAATGTCAAAGAATTTAAGAAGCATGTCGGCGATGTTCCATTGATAGGCGTTATCAAGGCCAACGGCTACGGACACGGTGCGACAGAGTGCGCTAAGGTCCTGAAGTTTAACGGAGTAGACCATGTTGCAGTTGCCACCATTGAAGAGGGTGTTAATCTCAGAGAGGACGGAATCGAGGGCACCATCGTACTGCTCGGTCTGACACCGGCACAGTGCGTGGACACGGTTATCGAGTACGGACTGACACCTATGGTCATGCACTACGATTACGTTAAGGCTCTTTCCGATGCCGCAGTAGCTGCGGGTGAGGAAGACTACAAATGCCTCTTTGCCATAGACACGGGCATGGGCCGCATAGGTCACAGGGTGTTTACCGAGGAAGAGCGCAAGGAAGCCGTTGAGGCTTTCAAGAAGTTCAGCGAACTTCCGGGCATCAGCATTCCGGGCGTTGTTACTCACTTCTCCACGGCGGATGAAGAGCAGACTGAGTACACCAAGCTCCAGATCGAGAACTATAATGCGTTTATAGATATGCTTGCAGAGGAAGGCATAGAGCCAAAGAAAATCTGCGCAAACTCAGCAGCCATCATGATGTACCCTGAGGTTCACTTCGATGCGGTTCGTCCGGGAATCGCTCTTTACGGACTTGCTCCGTCGATGTATCTGAAGGGCAAAGTGCTTGACCTTCATCCTGTGATGACGGTTAAGGCGGAGATCCTGAATCTCAAGACCGTGCCTAAGGGAACATCTGTCAGCTACGGCAGGAAGTTCACATCTGAGAACGAAGAGACGAAGATTGCCACACTCGGACTCGGATATGCGGACGGGTATTCAAGACTTAACAACGGCAAGATCAGCGTTCTCTGCGGAGGCATCAAGTGCCCGGTAGTCGGAAGCATATGCATGGATCAAATCATGGTGGATGTATCCGCAGTGCCTGATGTAAAACTCGGAGATGAGATCGTGCTGATGGGCAAACAAGGAGATGCTGAGATCAGTGCGGATGACCTCGCTGCAATCAACGGAACCATCAACTACGAGATCACATGTTGCTTCGATCTCAGAATTCCAAAGGTATATATTAATTATCCGAAGGGCATGCTCGAGGCGGAGGAGTAAACTTCGGAGATAAAGCGTAAAAGTGTATGGATGCAATTACACAACTTGACGGACAATTACTCATCGGCATTCAGCAGGCGCTGAATGCCGATTGGCTTACGCCGATAATGAAAGTGATTACGGCTTTCGGGGAGTACGGAATATTTTGGATTCTGGTATGCCTCGTGCTTTTGGCATTTAAGAAGACCAGGAGAATAGGAATCATATGCACGCTCTCGCTGGCGCTCACTTTTATCCTGTGCAACGGTGTCATTAAACCGCTGGTGGACAGGGAGAGGCCGATCGAATCGTTTTCGGCAGTTCAACCGTTTTTGCCGCATCCGGGAGATGCGTCGTTCCCGAGCGGACACACGGCTAATGCCATGGGACCTGCTTGGGGGATGTTCATGGGAAGCCGTGACCGCTATGCTCCTATGGGATGGCAGGGAGCAGGGGTTCCTGCGAGCACCATGCACAAGTGGAGCATTGCCGCCATCGTTTTGGCGCTTTTGATAGGATTATCTCGCATGTATCTCGGGATGCATTATCCGAGCGATGTTTTGGCCGCACTTCTCGTAGGTATGCTGGCTGCGACTGTCGTATGCAAATCTATCGGGAAATATGAGAGCAATCGTGGTATTATCGGAGAATGTATAAAAAAGGAAGACTGATTAAGTTATGGTGAAAATAGGAAATGATTGGGACGAGCTGCTTAAGGACGAATGGGATAAGTCCTATTACAAAAGTCTGCGCTCGTTTTTAATTGATGAATACAAGACCGAGACCGTGTATCCGCCTGCGGAGGATATATATACGGCGCTGAAACTCACGCCGTTTTCGGATGTTAAGGTGGTTATTCTCGGGCAGGACCCGTACCACGAGCCGGGACAGGCAGAGGGTCTCGCGTTTAGCGTGCGCGAGGGAGTGCCTAAACCGCCGTCTCTTGTGAACATTTTTAAGGAACTCTCGGAGGATACCGGCATCGAGGCAGGAGAGTCGGGGTCACTCAGGCCATGGGCTGAGCAGGGAGTGCTCCTTCTCAATACCGTGCTGACGGTGAGGGCGCACCAGGCCGGCTCGCACAGGGGAGCCGGCTGGGAGCAGTTCACGGACAGGATAATTGAACTGCTCGCCGCACGAAGCACGCCGATGGTCTTCGTGCTCTGGGGCGCCAACGCCATATCTAAGAAAGAACTGATTATGGAGCACGGAGCGGGGCGTCATCTGATCATTACGGCACCTCATCCGTCGCCGCTTTCTGCATACAGGGGATTCTTTGGCGGACGGTATTTCTCCCGATGCAATTACTTCCTTACGGACAACGGCATCGAGCCTGTGGACTGGAGCCTAAATGCTTGAAAATACATGGGGTTTTTGGTAGTATATGCGGGCATGCATACATGATTTAATGTTGTTTTAAACTTGCTGTGGGACAATTAAACGGCAAGTAAATGCAAATATATAATTTGAAAAGAGGAAAACAAATGGACAAGAAAAACGAAAAGAAATTCATGCAGTCACCTATTACAATTATCTGCTATGTGTTTGCGGCTCTCATGCTCGTATACGCATGCTACCAGGGAGGCAGCACGGTTAATCAGATCAACGAGTACTATGCAAGCTATGGCATGGACGCCAAGGCTACAGAATATGTATCCTATGTATTCCAGGCCATGCTCGAGCCTGTATTCCATGCAGTCGTAATCTTCATGGCAGGATATATCCTGAATGCGGTCAGAAAGCTCGACCCTAAGAACTACAAGACCGTAGCAGAAATCGCAGAAATTGAAGATGCTAAGAAAGAAGCCAAGGACAGAAAGCAGGCAGCTAAGGGTGAGGCTAAGGCTGCAAAGGCAGGTCACGAGGCATCCAAAGAAGAGTCCGTACGTGCAGACTTCACAGAGAGCCTGGACGCTGAGCTTAAAGCAGATGAGAAAGCTGCAAAGAGCGGCAGCAGAAAGAGCGGACAGAGCAGAAGCAGAAACGGACAGAGCAAGAGCGGACAGGCCAAGAGCAGCAGCAAGTCCGGCGGAAGCAGAAAGAGCAACAATGCCGGCAAGAGCAAATCTCAGGCTCCTAAGAAAGAAGAAGAGAAGATTGAAAAAGAGGTAAAAGAAACTCCGGAAGTAAAGGAAGTTAAGCCTGAGAACGATGTAAAGCCTGAGAACGAAGTCTTCAACGAAGCAGTAAACGAATCGCAGGAAAACGAGATTTAATTAAAACAGGGGTATTATGATCGACTGGAAAGAACTTGAACTTTCTGACAAAGCTCAAATAGAGGATAAAATATGCGCGAGCGGATGCCACGGAGCTGATTACAGTTTTACCAATCTGTACATATGGCGCAAGGCTTATCAGCCAAAAATCGCATGGTGCGACAGCAGGCTCCTGGTTGGCATGCCGGAGTGGAATGTCTACGCGTATCCGAAAGGGGACGGACCTATAGACAATTCCATAGAATTGCTCATGAATGAAGCGCATGAGAGGGGAGAGAAACTCCTGATCAGAGGTCTTACGGACAAGACACTCGAGGAGTTCCTGCCTAAATACGGCGATAAGTTTGAGATTACGGAGGACCGCGACAATGCGGACTATATATATACTGTAGATAGGCTCTGCAATCTGCCCGGGAGGCACCTCTCGTCCAAGCGCAATCACATAAAGCATTTCGAGAGGAACGGCGAGTGGGAATTTCACAGAATCACTGCGGGCGAATGCGGTAAGTATTCATCCTGCAGCGAGCGTGAGGAGTATAAACCATCGTCGATCGCGGAGGCCAAGGCTTTCGTGGATGAGTTCTACCACGAGAAACACGATCCTGAACTCGCAGCAGAGGCTGAAGCCATAGAGGAGATGTTTGCAAACTACGATGCCCTTGGGTTCATCGGAGGTTTGCTCTTCCAAAACGGAGTGCCGGTTGCATTTACGGCAGGAACCAAACTCGACGACGAAGTATTTGACGTTCACTTCGAAAAAGCCATGCCGGGAGTTGAGGCGGCGTACACCATGGTAAACCGCGAGTTTGCCAGAATGGTTCACGAGGAACTTTCCGATATCGGGGCGTTCAACAGAGAAGAGGACATGGGCATTGAAGGTCTTCGCAAGGCCAAGCTCAGCTACCACCCGGACATCCTGCTGATGAAGTACTTCGCCAAAGAGAGGTAAGCGGAATATTAATGCCAATTATGGAGAAAGAATTCAGACTGAAAATCGCAGACAATAATGATGAATACGAAGGACTTCGCACTCTTTGGTGCGAAGTTTTTTCTGATGAGCCTGCATTCGTCGATGCGATGTATGCTAACTTCGGAGAGGACATCGAGGGCTATATTGCAGTGGATGAAGAGGGCACGGTGTCTTCCGCTCTGACTTGCTTTAAGTGCGGATTGTTTGAAGGCAGGGATGTGTATACAAGCTATGCCATCTGCACGTCTGAGGATAAGCGAGGGCTCGGACTCGCCGGACGCCTGGTCGAGGCGGCGAGGGATGATGTCCTGAGCAGAGGCGGAATTTCGCTCATCTCACCGGCAGAGCCGTCTCTTGAGAATTTCTACGGAGCTCACGGATATGTGCCTTTATTCTACGTGGATAAGAGAGTCGCGGGCGAGGATGAAGAGGACTTCATATTCGATGCGGAAGATAATGAGTATGAGAAATTCGAAGCAAAGACCGTGCTTAAAGCTCTCAGATGGGATGAATATAATGAGTACAGGGAACGTTTCCTGGAGGATGTCCCCCATGTTAAACTAAATGAGCATATGATGAGGCTCGTGCAGGCGGAGTCTGCTATGCCGAATGGTGAAAGCGGACTGCTGCTCGTAAACGGCGGAGATGCCATGTGCGCGATGAACGCGGGAGATGACGGGGCGCTCGAAATCGAAGAGCTCCTGGTAAATCCTCTGCTCTCTTCGATCTCATCCGAGATAGCGGATGAGATGGCCTGCAGGATTGCAGCCCATTTCGAGCGACCGCATATGAAATACCGCGTCCCGGGAGGCGCATACTGCCAGTCCATGGCGGCAGGTCTGGCGGATGAAATGATGGATAAGATACAATCGGGAGAGCCGGCCTATTACGGCTTCCCTGTAGAATAGAAAGGAAGAAAGATATGAACGTAGTATGTCTGGATATGGAAGGCGTATTGGTACCTGAGATTTGGATAGCATTCAGCAAGGAGAGCGGAATTCCGGAACTGTCCCGCACAACAAGAGACGAGCCGGATTATGACAAACTCATGCAGTGGAGAATAGGCGTCCTTAAAGAGCACGGACTGAAACTCAAAGACGTGCAGGACACTATCTCAAGAATCGATCCTCTGCCGGGCGCAAAAGAGTTCCTCGATGAGCTCAGATCCATCACGCAGGTCATCGTACTCTCCGACACATTTTCGCAGTTTGCCCAGCCGCTCATGAAGAAGCTTGGCTGGCCGACTCTCTTTTGCAATGAGCTCATCATAGACGATGAGGGATATATTGCGGATATCAAGATGAGATGCGAGCATTCCAAACTGACCACGGTGCGCGGACTCCAGTCCATAGGTTATGACACCATCGCCGCCGGCGACAGCTACAACGACCTCGAAATGATACTCGCGAGCAAAGCGGGTTTCCTCTTCCGCTCGACCGAGCAGATCAAGGCTGATTATCCGCAGCTTCAGGCCTTCGAAGAATACGACGAGTTCCTTTCCGCAATCAAAAAGGCACTGTGAGTTGCTATTGCCCCCTTCTTCAAATTCTTTGCTTTTCCTATATAATAGGTAGGAATTACTTGCTTTTGGATTGCAACGGTAGTAGTATAGTGAGGCAAAGAAAACCAAGATATAAAGGAGAAAACAACAATGATTACTAAAGATATGGTTATCGGTGAAGTTATCAACCAGCACCCTGAGCTCGTTCGCACATTCTTTGCAAACGGCATGATGTGCATCGGATGCCCTGCATCCCAGGGTGAGTCCATCGGAGAGGCCGCACAGGTTCACGGACTCGATGCAGACCAGCTCGTAAATGCACTTAACGAGGCGCTGGAAGCGTAAGTTCATCGCATAGCGCAACAATTAATTTAACTACAATATTGAAAATGGCAAGAGATATGCTCTCTTGTCATTTTTGCACAGGAAGGACAAGAGAATGTATTTTGAAGTCAGCAAGGAGATGTTTGAGGCGCTTCCGACCTTCACAGTCGGAGTTGTCGCCGTACAGGGCATAGATAATTCAAAGGAAGTGCCTGCTATTACGAAGATGCTCGAGGAGGCAGCTGAGAACTGCAGGCAGTATTTCGAGGCGTCGGGAAACAAAGCCAAGGACGACCCTGTTGTGGTTCCGTACAGAGAGGCTTTCCGCGCAGTAGGAATCAATCCGAACAGATACGCCTGCGCCATAGAGGCTCTTATGGACAGAATCGCAAAGGGCAAAGGCATGCCGAGTATAAACCCGGCTGTCGACCTCGGCAATGCTATTTCTTTGAAGCACAAGATTCCAATCGGGGCGCATGACATGTATACTTTTGTAAGAGAGGATGGCACGGGCCGCGGCGCAGAGGATGCGGGGCTTGAAGTAAGGCCGGCTACCGCCGAAGACCACTTCAGACCCTTCGGCGCGCCTGAAGGCGAGTGCGACGATCCCGAAGCAGGAGAGATCGTGTACGTATCCGGCCACGAAATCAGAACGCGCCGCTGGGCGTGGAGACAGAGCGAGCAGGGTAAGATGCAGGAGTCGACTTCTGCAGTGTTCTACCCGATTGACGGATTCTCGGATTTGAACCTTGACGAGATAAAAGCTGCCATGAAGGAATTTACCGAGCTGGTCGCCAACTATTTCGCCAAGTCCGGAAGCCGCTGCACGGTTGCGACCGGCATGGTGGACAAGGACAATCCGCGCATCGAATTCTAGAGGTGCCGCTTTCGCGCTCGCGCTCGCAAAAAAGGAGTATTGATATGTATACTAAAGATATTAGACAAGACGAAGAAATGAAGAGGACGCTGATCGAAAAAGCGATAGAAGTGCTCCCTAATTCATACGCACCGTATTCGAAGTTCAACGTAGCGGCGGCTGCATTGTTCGATTCAGGCGAGATTTACACGGGCGTTAACGTCGAGAGCGCATCGCTAGGTGCTACAATTTGCGCTGAGAGAAATGCGATATTTCAGGCGATTGCGCATGGCGAGAGAAAGCTGATTGCTGTCGCCGTAGTCGGCGGAAAGAACGGAGCATATTCGGAGCATCACTGCGTCCCTTGCGGAATTTGCCGCCAGGTGATGCGAGATTTTGCGAACAAACACGAGATGATTGTTCTATCCGCTCAGTCACCGGAGGATTATCACGAATACACGCTTGATGAAATCCTGCCTCATAGCTTCGGACCGGAGCACTTGGGCTAGATGACAAAATTCCGGATTGAAATATACGAGGGAGATATATGATAGATACCGCTTTGATAAACGAAGAATTGACGAAATATTTCAGAGAACTGAGCCCGAGAGACAGAAGGCTCATGTTTGAACAGATCGAGGGGCTCAGCGATGAGGCTTCGGATTTGTGCAGGAAATTGTATAAAGCGAGATATACAGATCCGAAAGATCCGGAGCACGTTGTGGACAACTGGCTTTGGAAAATGGTATATCTGCCGGGTCTTTATTCCAAGAAGTTCTTTTTCAGAGCCGGCATAAAGAGCGAGGCCGAAAGGACGGTCAAAGATTTGATGCTGGAAGACACGTCCGTATACAACGATCTCGAAAAGACTATACTGTATATGGAATTTCGAAATGTAGCTAAGAGGTATCTCTCGACCTGCGGCAACGACAACTACGCAAGCACAATGCTCGGACTCAAGAAAGCAGGACCGGACGAAAAGAAGATAAAAGCGGCCGAGGATATATGGGGTGCTTCCAAGGGGTTTGCCGGAGCAGCAAGGGAAGAGGAGAGGCTCGAGATTTGGTGTGCGGCACTCCGCGACGAACTCTTCCAATATGATGAGATCAGCAAGGAGCACTTCGAAGCACTGGAGAGAGGTGCGAAAAAGAAGAAATAATACAACAATCATAAAAAAGAAGTTCGCATGATGCGAACTTCTTTTTGTTTGCAGTTTGTATGAGCTGCGGTTTCCCGTACTAACGTTTCGAGAACTGGCTTGCTCTTCTGGCTTTCTTGAGTCCCGGTTTTTTACGTTCTTTCATACGTGGGTCTCTTGTCAGGAAGCCTGCTGCTTTGAGCATTGGTCTGTAAGTCTCTTCGTCAACCTCGCAGAGTGCTCTGGAGATTCCGTGTCTGAGTGCTCCGGCCTGCCCTGTGAAACCGCCGCCGTTTACTGTAGCGATTACGTCGTAGCTTCCGAGTGTGCCTGTCAGCTCGAGAGGTCTCTTGACTTCGTTCTTAACGATGTCTTTCTCACCGAAGTAAGTGTCGAGGTCTCTCTTGTTGATGATGATATTTCCTGCTCCAGGGAGAAGTCTAACTCTAGCTACTGATGACTTTCTTCTGCCTGTTGCTTGATACATAGTCTTGCTCTTAGCCATTGTCTATTCCCCCTTCCTTAGAAATTCCACACTTCAGGTTTCTGTGCTGTATGCGGATGCTCAGGTCCTGCGTAGACTTTGAGCTTTTTGAACATCTGACGTCCGAGCTTGCCCTTTGGCATCATGCCTTTGACAGCGTGGTAGATGATCTCTTCAGGCTTTTTAGCTCTCATTTCACCGAGAGTTGTTTCCTTGAGTCCGCCCGGATAACCCGAGTGTCTCTTATAGATCTTGTCAGTTTCTTTCTTTCCGCTTACGGCAACCTTCTCAGCGTTGATGACAACTACGTAGTCGCCTGTGTCGATGTGCGGTGTGTAAGTCGGCTTTTTCTTACCTCTGAGGATTGATGCTGCTTCAACTGCGAGCTTACCCAGAGTTTTGCCTTCTGCATCGATAACGAACCATTTACGATCGATATCCGATGGCTTTGCGATAAAAGACTTCATGTCTCTCTTCCTTTCTACCTACTTGGCTCCGGATGCTTGGTGCGAGTCCGCGAGGGGTACCCGTGCTTGGATCTCGAAACTTTTTCGGTCCGCCTACTTGGTACATGAATACGTTTTCGGCATGACTAGTAATAAATTATTAGCGCCTCAGCTACCGGCCTTTCGGCCTGCCTCAGCATACGCTTTTCCTCGCAAATGCGTAGGACGCGCGCTCGATTATTATATTTCCGGCAGAGCCTGAAGTCAAGAGAAAAAGCGGAGTTTTTCCTTTGAGCACGCTGCTCTGCTGTGTTATACTTCGGGTCATGAGCGAAAAAAGTAAAGGAAATCTAATATTACTGTTTGTGGCACTTCTCTGGGGAAGCGGTTTCATATCTCAGAAACTCGGCAACTCATTCATGCCTCCGATGACCTTCAACGCCGTAAGGCAACTTATGGCGGCCGTGGTCCTGCTCCCTATAGCCGCAAACAGCCTAAGGAAAAGCGGATATCTTTCAAAAACCAAGAACAGCTATGCCCAGCTGACGCACAGGAGGAGGCGCCTGCTCATTTCGGGTGCGCTCTGCGGCCTGTTCATGCTGTTTGGAACAACAACTCAACAGATAGGACTGGTGACTGTCAGCGCAGGCAAATCCGGTTTCATTTCTTCATTATATATAGTCCTCGTACCTATATTCAGCGTACTACTTGGCAATGTCGTGAAAAGAAGAGACGTGGCCTGTGTCATAATTGCGCTGATTGGCTTCGCGATAATGAGCCTTCGAGGCGGATTCGGAGAAGCGACTGCGGGTGACTGGCTGACTCTCATCAGCGCAGCCGGCTTCGCCGCTCAAATAGTCACAATCAACAGATATGTAGACAAGCACAATGCCGTTGCGATGTCTTTTCTGCAGTTTCTGCTCTGCGGGGCGGTCGGCCTCGCCATAGCCATCGCAGCCGAACATCCCTCCATGTCGGAGGTGCTCTCGGGCATGCCGGTGCTACTCTACCAGACTTTCGTGCCGACCGCAGGAGGATACACGCTGCAGATTATCGGGCAGAAATATGCCGACTCATCTTCGGCAGCGCTCATCATGAGCACGGAGGCCGTCTTTGCAGCCATGCTCGGTGCATTCATCCTGCATGAAAGCATGAGCGGGCGCGAGATATTCGGAGCCGCCATCATATTCGCTGCCATCATCCTCGGCCAAATCGAACCGAAAAGAAAGACTTCCGATTAAAAAACTCCCACGTGGTGTGGGAGTAGGGTGTGGTGTGCCCGGCGAGGATCGAACTCGCATCTACGCCTTCGGAGGGCGGTACTCTATCCATTGAGCTACGGGCACAAAACGAGGCCGTTTTCGCGGCCTCTTTTGATTTGCTAAATCTCGGATTTGCGTGGGCGACCCATGAGGTCTTCCATGGCATCCTCGACTTTGACCTTGCCGAGGATTACCTGATATATGGCTTCGGCAATCGGCATCTCGACGCCCTCTCGTTCGGCTAAGTCGTGGGCTGACTCTGCTGTGAACATGCCCTCGACCACCATGCCGATTTGCTTTCTGGCTTCTTCCGGATCAACGCCCTGACCGATGAGGCGGCCGCAGCGGAAGTTCCTGGAGTGCATGCTTGTGCAGGTAACGATCATGTCGCCTACGCCGGAGAGGCCGGCAAATGTCTCAGGGCGTGCGCCCATCTTGACTCCGAGGCGTGTCATCTCGGTGATCGCTCTTGTTATCATTGCGGCTCTCGTGTTGTCGCCGAATCCCAGGCCGTCTATAATGCCGGAACCTACTGCCATTACGTTTTTAATCGAGCCGGCAAGCTCCATGCCTTTCATATCTTCGTTGAGATAAATTCTGAATCTGTTGGTCGTGAAGAGGTCTGCAACTGCGTGTGCGCTCTCCTCGCATCTCGAAGAAACCGAAACGACGGTCGGAACTCCGAGGCCTACTTCCTCTGCGTGAGAAGGACCCGAGATACAAACATATTTGTCCATGTTCAGGCCGACTTCCTCGGCAACTTCGGACATCCTCAGCAGGGTTTTCTGCTCTATGCCCTTGGCGATGTTCATCATGTATGCGTCCTTCTTGATGAATGAAGCCGCGGCGCTTGCGGCCTTTCTGAATATCTGAGCCGGCAGTGAGAATACGACAAAGTCGGCATCCTTGAGAGCCTCTTTATTATCTGTATAGAAGTGGTAGTCTCCCTCGAGTTTGGCGCCCGGCAAATAGTCGGTGTTCTCCATAGCCGCTTCCATGCGGTCGAGGTGAGGTTTATCGATGTCGAAAACGTTGATTCTGTGTCCCTTGGCAGCAACGATTGTCGAAAGGGCTGTTCCGAAACTTCCCGCTCCGATAAATGCAACTGTACTCATAAATAGTTTCCTCCCGAATAATCTCTGTATGTCTAATTTGAATTAGATTGCAATTTTCAACCTTTTTAATTATACAGATTTTAAAGCTAAAGTTAAACCTCGAGGCGGTCTGTGGTAGAATATTCACAAGCGACACAAAAGAATCGATGGGAGACGGAAATGGCAAACAGAAATGACAATGAAATCAGGTTTACACTGACAGATGATGATTATAAATCGTTCGGAAGATACCGCATACTCTTTACCGAGGGCGGAAAGAAAATCGTGATGCGGCAGAGGGTAATCTACCTTATATCGGGTATTGTCATCGCGGCGCTCTTTACGATGTTCCACGTAGACCCGAACTTCACCAAACTGGCATACGCCGTAGCTGCCGTAATCGGCATAGGCGGATTCCTCTTCGCACACAAGATTATCCTGAGACAGCAGGAGAAGATAATCGATGCGGATAAGAACAGCGCAGAGAGAGTGCATCCTGTGGAGAACGTAATCGTGTTTGGGGACAAACAGTTCGAGACAACAGCCGGAGAGGATAAGCAGAAATTCAATTACAGAGACATCAAGCAGGTCGACATGACGGAGGATTCCATCTACGTATGGATGAGCGATACCATGATAATGCCGCTTCCGCTTCACGCTTTCAAAGGGCAGAAACACATGGAGGATACATATAATCTCCTGCTTGAGCGCAAGGACGCGTAAGGGGACAATCGCGAGGGCGGCTTACAAGTTTTTGTAGAAATACACAAAAAACTTTCAAAATATAGTTGACTTAGCACAGATAACTTGTTATCATGTCACATGAGCCCGAAAAGGCTCGGACTTTATTCTATGAAAGGAGCACATTCACATGACTAAGAAAAACATGATGATGGAAATGGGAATGATGGGCATGTGCATGTGCGCGCCGAAATAACATAGGATGAGGTCATAACGAATAAACCGATACTATGAAGTTTTTCATGTATATACCGGGGCAGGTCGTTAGGACCTGCCCCGAAATTTTTTATAAAAAATCACATGACCAATAAATGATGATGGAATTGAGAATGATGGACATGTGCATGTGCGCGCCGAAATAACATATAAGAAAGGAAGCAAATGGCAGATCACATAATAAGTTTGCAGGGTGTCACCAAGGAGTTCGACACCAAGGGCGGCAAAGTCGTCGCACTGCATGACATAAATCTGGATATAAAGAGAGGCGACTCATACGGAATCATCGGACTCTCGGGAGCCGGCAAATCGACTCTGGTCAGGACGATAAACCTGCTGGAGCAGCCGACAGAGGGAAAGGTCCTGTTCGACGGAAAAGCCCTGACGGGACTTGCCAGCAAGGACCTCAACCTCCAAAGGAGAAAAATCTCGATGATATTCCAGCAGTTCAATCTGCTGATGCAGAGGGACGCAATCGGAAACATATGCTTTCCGCTCGAGATAGCGGGAGTTCCGAAGGCGGAGGCGGAAGCCAAGGCCGAGGAGCTTCTCAAGGTCGTAGACCTTGAGGACCGAGCGCACTCGTACCCGTCGCAGCTCTCCGGCGGACAGAAGCAGAGAGTCGCGATCGCAAGGGCGCTCGCGTCGGATCCCGAAGTGATCCTCTGCGACGAGGCCACATCGGCCCTCGACCCTAAAACGACCCGCTCGATACTCGCACTTCTCAAAAAGATAAACGAAGAGCGCGGCATCACTCTCGTAGTCATCACTCACGAGATGGAGGTTATCAAACAGCTTTGCAACAAAGTTGCCGTAATCGAAGGCGGAGAGATAGTCGAGAGGGGAAGCGTACAGGAGATATTTGCCAACCCTAAGACCAAGGCAGCCAGGAGGCTCTTCTTCCCGGACGGACAGAACAAGGAGAAGCAGATAACCAAAACTTCGACGAAGAGAAGAGTAAGGCTGGCATATGATGAGAAAACAGCGCACGAGCCGATAATCGCAAATATGATCATGGAGCTCGGCGCACCGGTCAACTTCCTCTATGCGAATCTCGACGTGCTCGGAGGAGAGCAGATAGGACAGATGGTCATCTGCCTGGCGGATGATAAAGAGACAGCCGAAAAACAAAAAGAGTATCTTGCAAATGCGGGAGTCAAGTTCACGGAGATTCCGGAGGATTACGACTTCAGCGAGGAACACGGAGAGGAGGCTGGTGAATAATGGAAACAGGCGCATTGATCAAACTTCTCTCAGAGGGAACGGTGCAGACCCTGATAATGACACTGGTAGGCACACTCGTTTCATACATAATAGGGCTTCCGGTGGGAGTATCTCTCATCACGACGAGCCCGAACGGCATCAGACCGATGCCCCTTTACAATAAAGTAATGGGATTCATAGTTAACGTAATCAGGTCCATGCCTTTCCTGATACTGATGATAGCCTTCATGCCATACATCAGAAAGATAATAGGAACCGGCATAGGAACTGCAGCCACGACAGCAGCCCTGATACTCGCGGCCTGGCCGTTCGTAGCCAGGATGGTAGAGCAGTCGCTGCTCGAAGTGGACCCGGGAGTCATCGAAGCAGCTCAGGCGATGGGCGCGAGCAATATGCAGATTATTCGCAAGGTGCTCTTGCTCGAAGCCAGACCATCGCTTCTGAACGGAGCGGCCGTAGCGACCATAACCATACTCGGTTACTCGGCCATGGCAGGAACTCTCGGAGGAGGGGGACTCGGAGATATAGCTATAAGATTCGGTCACTACAGATTCCAGCCGGATGTGATGTGGATCACCATCATAGTGCTGGTCATACTGGTCCAGATAATGCAGGAGATAGGAGTCAGACTTGCAGCTCGCCTGGACAATCGTATCAACTAAGGTATCAAAATAAGAGAATATAATAGGATTTTGAAAGGAGAACAATCATGAAGAACATTAAGAAAGTATGGGCAATCGCTTTAATTCTCGTACTCGCACTCGCAGCACTCACAGCTTGCGGTGGCGGCAGCAACGAAGAAGCAGCAGGCGGCGAAGCAGATGGAGATAAGGTCATCAAAGTTGCAGCATCGCCTACACCACACGCAGAGATCCTCGGATCCGTAGCTGACGCTCTCCAGGAAGAGGGATGGACGCTCGAAGTTGTTGAATTCGACGACTATGTACAGCCAAACGTAGCTACAACTGACGGCGACGTAGACGCAAACTACTTCCAGCACGTTCCTTATCTCGACGAGTACAATGCTCAGAACGGTACAAATCTCGTATCCGTAGGCGGCGTTCACTATGAACCGATGGGCGTATACGCAGGAACAAAGAAGAGCTTCGACGAGCTCGCTGACGGAGATAAGGTAGGAATTCCTAACGATGCTACTAACGGTGCAAGAGCTCTGCTCCTCCTCCAGGACAACGGAGTTATCAAACTGAAAGACGGCGCAGGAGTAACAGCTACTGAGCAGGATATCGCAGAGAATCCAAAGAACATCACAATCGTACCGCTCGAGGCAGCTACAATTCCGGCATCACTTCCGGATCTCGCACTCGGAGTAATCAACGCCAACTATGCAATCGGAGCTGATCTCAAGATTGACGAGGCTCTTGCAACAGAGGCTGCAGATTCACTCGCTGCTGATACATACGTAAACGTAATCGTTGTAAACGAAGAGAACAAGGACAGCGAAAAGACAAAGGCTCTCGTAGCAGCTCTTCAGACAGACGAAGTAAGAAAGTTCATCGAAGATACATACGCAGGAGCAGTTCAGCCTAAATTCTAATGAGAGTAGCGGTAATAGCGGGAACGCCCGTAGATACCCAAATGGGTGTCGAATACATCGAAAGTAAGAACAGAGAAATCGGCTCGCAGAGATGCGAGCCGATTTACCTGCCCGCAGCATCGGACTGCGATGCACAGCTTAAGTTCCAATACTCGGACGATGTCGAGAAAAGATTTGTGATCGACAGGATATTCGACGCAGAAATCGAAAAGGGTACTCGCAACTTCTTTATTTATTGCAACTCGCTTTCCGGTTCTTTCGACTTCGACTCTTACGAAATCGAAAAGAACAATGAAATTGCTTTGAAAGAAAAGTCAAAAACAATTGAAACAGCTCCGGCTTCGGCAGTGCCTACATTCACGGATACAATTGCTGATACACACATAGATGATTCCAAGATTCACATCTACACGCCGCTTCAGGTCTACAAAACACTCGGCGCGAAGTACAAATGCATAGGCGTCATGGCGGCTCATAACCTCTCCGCCCACGCCATCGAGGAGACCTTGATGAGCGCCAATCCGGACATCTATGTAATCGGGACGGGCAATATGTCCATAGTCCACGCAATTGAGGACGGAATGGCGCCGGCCGAGATAGTGAAGAAGTTTGAACTATCCGCCATGACGGAATACATGAAAGCCTCGGGCGCCGAAGCACTTCTTCTCGGCTGCACTCACTTCCCGTATTTCAAAAGCGAACTTGCAGCCGCCTGCAATCTTGAAATAATAGATCCTGCGGACGAAATGTATGCCTCGATGCTGAAAGAATAAGAGACGAAACAAGAGATCACGTCTATTTCAAAGAAACAACTACGAATAGACGTGAGAAATAAAAGAAAGCAATTCTGCAGTCACGTCTAATCGGACGAAAACATCGATTATAGACGTGACTTTTTTGCTTTCCCGGACCCGGACTCACGTCTATTCTGCGTGAAAACGGCTTGGTAGACGTGGGAATTCTCTCGCGACTATCATATTCTCACGTCTATCTTGCATGAAAGTGGCTCAATAGACGTGAGACTTCGTTATCACACGAGAGTCAAGTCAAAATGTTTCTAATCATTAAGGTTTGTTCCTTTTATATAGACTCTTAATATATAATCCACCATGTATCATTAGGATAACTATGCTTATTGGTGCTCGGCAGAAGGGTCGAGTACGGTGAAGGGTTAAAAGAGGTAAATAAGATGACCAGAGAATTTGAGAAAGTAGGCAAGTGGGGAGAATGCCTTTGGGGCATAGACGAAAACGGCATTCTTTTCATCAATGAAGGACAGGCGGGAGACATCATTCCGCACCATTCCCCATGGGAGGAATTCAAAGATGAGATTGTGGAGATTTCCACTACGGGAAATATCACCTTTGAGGGAGGAAGCAGGCTGGCCGGTCTCTTCAAGGGCTTTAAAAAGCTTGAGAAGGCGGATCTGTCGGGCTTCAATACGGAGACAGTAATCGACATGAATTCCATGTTTGCCGGGTGCTCGAGACTTGAGGAACTCGATCTGACTTCCTTCGACACTTTGAGATGCAAAGATATGACGGATATGTTCGCGAACTGCGGCAGGCTCACCAACATCTTGCTCGGAGAGGCTTTCAGCACGGAGGGCGACGGCAGCACTTCATGCGGCAAACTCGCCATCAAGGAAGAGCATCCGTACAGGAGAGCCAGAGTGATCGCGGCAGAAGGCTTTAAGGTCAGGTATCATGACGGCACTGAAAAGGATATGGTCATCGAAAAACAGACAGTGCCTAATTACAGATACATAATCGAAGATTGCCTCTTTGAAAAACCAGACGAAGGAAAAGGCTTCATGGGCTGGAGCTCGGGCGTTTATGATAAAAGCGAAATGTTTGAGGTGGGACAGATGCTCGAATCGGTGGATGAGGAGATGGATCTCTACGCTATTTGGGGATGCATCCCTAGGATCGGCACGCTCAAGGCAGTACCTCCTTTCGTATTCGGAGAGGAGATTCCTTTTGAACTTCCGGAGATTGAGTCCATCAACGACCCTAATGTAACGGGCTATCTCGAGATCAGCCCGAGCGGGGAAGAGGACAGCTGGACTCCGATAGAACATAACACGATACTTCCTGTATCCTGCGACGGATATCTCCTGAGACTTCATGCGGCAAACAGCGTGGGCGAGGCGGTGTCCGAGCCGGTCACACTTCACATAGAAAGAGCGACTATAGATATGTCGCAGGTACGCTGGGCAGAGCCTGAGGATATGGTATATGACGGCGAAGCCAAGAGCGTATGGGTCGAGGGACTCCCGCAGGGCATCGAGCCTATCTACAGTGGAAACCTCGCCACGGAGGCCGGCACTTATGTTGCGAGCTTCAGCTTCGACTTCGATCAGGACAACTTCAACGATCCGCTTGTCATAAGAGAGCACGAGTGGACCATCAAAAAAGCAAGTTACGATATGTCCAAAGTGCGTTGGAATTACAAAGGCGCATTCGGATATACGGGAAACGAATACAGAGTTGAGCTTGAGGGACTTCCTCAGGGTGTGACCGCAAGCTACGAGGACAACATCGCAAAGGACGCGGGCGTATATACCGCGCTTGCCACCCTGCATTACGATGAGGTCAACTACGAAAAACCGCAGGAGATCAATCCTTGCATATGGGAGATAAGAAAAGCGGTTATCGATCCGTCCAGGCTCGTATGGTCTTCGTATGAGGACTTTGTGTATGACGGCACGGGCAAATCCGTATACATCACGAATCTCCCTGATGATGTGCTAATCGAGTACACGGGCGAAAGCGAGACCATCGCAGGAAAGTACCTCGCAAGGGCGTCGGTGCGCGGCAACTACTGCACCACAGGTCCTGCCGAGTACGAGTGGGAGATCAAAAAAGCAAGATACAATATGTCGCAGACCGACTGGAGCGCACAGACCAAATACACCTACGACGGTGAAACTCACGTGGTCGAGCTTCACGGAGTTCCGGAGGAGCTCGAGGTCAGGTACAGCGGAAACGAGGGCGTCAATGCAGGCTTCTACAAAGCATGGGCTTCGTTCATCAATCCGGATACGCATAATTACGTGACGCCGGAAGATATGGCTATTAATTGGGAGATAGCTAAGAAAGAAGTAGACATGTCAGGCGCCAGATGGAGTTACGAGGGTCCGTTTACTTATGACGGAGAGAACAAGAGAATCGATCTCATCGGGCTTCCTGAGGGCATAGGTGTCGAGTATGACGGCAATGTAGCTTTCAATGCGGGCATCTACAACGCTCAGGCCAAACTCGTCTACGATGAGGACAATATGCATGCCGAAGATCCGCTGGATTGCCAGTGGAAGATTAACAAGCAGAGAATCGACGTCTCCGCAGTCAGATGGAATTACGAAAACGCATTTACATATGACGGCAGCGAGCACGCCGTATATCTCGAGAACATTCCTGAAGGCGTCAGCGCAGAGTATACGGGCAATTCCAAAGTGGATACGGGCAAATACGTAGCGAGCGCGAATCTCGTTCCGGCGGATCCTGTCAATTTCGAAGTGCCTAAAATCAGCGGATGCACATGGGCCATCAATAAGGCTGTGGCTCCTGTCGCAGATGCCGTATGGACCGACTGTTCAGAGTTTATCTATGACGGTGAGGAAAAGACGGTCAGCATCGAGATCGATCTCGGAGATGCGGTCAACGTATCTTACAGCGGAAACACAGCGGTCAACGCGGGAAGATACTACGCCAAAGCGTCGTTTGCCGCAGTCGATGATGCAAATTTCGAGGCTCCGGCAGACATAGGCTATTCATGGACGATAGGAAAAGCGAATCACGACATGTCCGGAGTTCATTGGAACTACACGACTCCGTTCACCTATGACGGATCGGCCAAGATCGTCAAACTCGTCGGAGTGCCGAAGGGCGTCAAGGTCAAATACAGAAATGCGGAGGCAATCGATGCGGGCAGCTACAACGCGGTAGCTGAGTTTGAGGTTGCCGATACAGATAACTACTACGACAACATCCCTGATATGATACTCGACTGGAGCATCGAGAAAGCCAGATTCGACATGAGTTCTGCCGTATGGCAGGAGGAGAGGGAGTTCTCGTACGACGGACTCGAGAAGAGCATGAGGCTTTCCGGACTTCCGGAGGGACTCGAACCTGTATACGAGGGCACTTCCGCAACAGCTGCGGGCAGATATACCGCAAAAGCGGATTTCAGATACGACGAAAAGAATTACGAAAAACCTGAAATCGCACCTTGCCACTGGGTTATCGACAAATCCGTAGTCGACACCTCGCAGGTGAGATGGAATTACGATCAGGCGTATATCTACGACGGAACAGAGAAAACCGTCGAGGTCGCCGGGCTTCCTGAAGGCACGCACGCAGAGTACAGCAATGCGAGCGCAATTGGCGCAGGTACTTATGTGGCTGCTGTTGAGATCGTGCCGAACGACTCTGACAACAGAAGCAAGAAGAGAATAGAAAACCTCACATGGAGGATAGATAAGGGCGACTACGACATGACGCACGTGTACTGGGATTACGAGTATCCGTACACATATAACGGCTCTGAATTCAGCGTCGTTCTCAAAGGTTACCCTGAGGGCGTTACACCTATCTACAGAGGAAATGTCGCAACGGATGCGGGCACATACAAGGCCAGCGTTTCGTTCAAGGTGGCAGATAAGAAGAATTTCAACGTTCCTACTTTCGAAGACCTCGAGTGGGAGATTGCCAAGAACAACTACGACATGTCAGGTGCGAGCTGGGATTATGACGGCAGCATCAGATACGACGGCAGGATGCACGAAGTTATCCTGAGAGGATTGCCTGAGGGCGTCAGGGCCGTATACACCGGCAACGCAGCGGCGGACACGGGTTCGTACGAAGCGGTGGCTGAGCTTATTCCTTATGACACCGAGAACTTTAACAAACCGAGCGTGGAAAGCTGCAAATGGCAGATTTCCAAGGCTGACTTCGACATGTCATCGGTCAGCTGGGACTATGCAGACGCCAAGGTATATAACGGAAGAGAACAGGGCGTTATGCTCTCGCATCTGCCAAACGGCGTGACTGCGGAGTACAGCGGCAACGAAGCAAGAGATGTCGGAACGTACACGGCCAAGGCCATACTATCCGTCGCAGATCCTGCTAACTACAACACCCCTGCCGTACCTGAGTGTGACTGGGAAATCATTCCTGCAGACTTCGATATGTCCTCCGTACGCTGGGATTACCAGGCGGACAAATTCACATTTGACGGCAAGAAAAAGAGCATACATCTCAAGGGACTTCCTGAGAGCATAGAGGCTACGTACAAAGGCAACACGGGAACGCGTGCGGGCGAATACACCGCGACCGCTACGTTTAAATCGAACGACAGTAATTTCAGAGCACCTGAACCGTTCACGATTCCGTGGGGCATCGCAAGGGCCAACCACAACATGCACAAAGTTTATTGGGATTACAGCCAGAGCTTCGTATATGACGGCGAGCCTAAGAAAGTAGAGCTCAAAGGCGTGCCTGAGGGAGTCAAGGTCAATTATGAGAATAACGAGATGGTCGATGCCGGAATCTACAAGGCTGTCGCGCATTTCGAAACAGAGACCGACGACTACAACATCCCTGAAGACATGAGCTGCGTATGGGGCATCGAGAAATCCGATGTGGACATACGTGAACTCAGATGGGATTACTCGCAGGCGTTCACATATGACGGTACGGTCAAGAGCGTAAGGCTTCAGGGACTTTCGAATCTTCTCGAAGCAACCTACACGGGCAACGAAGCGACGGGTTCGGGAAGCTACCTGGCCCATGCTGAGCTCACTCCGCTCGATCCGAGGAACTACAACACTCCGAGCATGTCCGACTGCGTATGGGAAATCGCCAAGGCCGACTACGATATGACGGATGCCAGATGGGAAGGTGACTTCGAGACGGTATATGACACATCCGAAAAGACGGTCGTTATCAAGGGCCTGCCTGAGGGCGTAAGCGCTGTGTACACGGACAATGTTGCATCGGATGTAGGCGAATACATCGCAAGAGCGGAGCTCTTCGGCGACTTCGACAACTACAACATCCCGACCATCAAGGATTGCCACTGGAGAATCAGAAAGGCGATCATAGACATGTCGAGAGTTTCGTGGCAGAGAGAAGATGACTTCATCTATGACGGCGAGGACAAGACAGTCAAACTCGTCGGAGTTCCTGCTGAGGCGGTTCCTGTATATAAAGGAAATATTGCATCTGCTGTAGGCACATATGAGGCGAGCGTAAGTTTCGAGTACGATGAGAGGAATTACGAGAAGCCTGAGTTCGGAAACTTCAGATGGCGCATCAGCCGAGCTGCCATACCTGTTGATCCGGCTTCAATACACTGGAACTACAGCGCTCCGTTCATCTATGACGGAAGCGAAAAGGGCGTAGCACTCGCCAAAAACGTACAAAAATCGGGATTCTTCGGAAGGTTGCGCGGTCAGAGCGACGAAATTAAACTCGAAGGCATTCCTGAAGGATTCGAGGTTCAGTACGAGGGCAACACCGCAACCGAAGCAGGTGTCTACTACGCGTCTGCAACCTTGGTAAGCAAGGACGGGTCCAACTACAGACCTCTCGAACTTCCGAAGTGCAAATGGGAGATTGCCAAAGCTCCTATAGACATGTCGGGCGTCAGATGGACTTACGATACTCCGTTCGTATACGACGGTGAGGAGAAGAGCGTAAGCCTGATCGGACTTCCGGATACAATAAGTGTCAGCTACAGAGATAATGTCGCAGTCAACGCAGGTCACTATGAGGCCATGGCTACGGTCGAGGCCATCGATCCTGCAAACTACGAGCAGCCTGCTCCTGTGAGCGGATGCTGGTGGCAGATTGAAAAGGCTGCGTACGATATGTCCGAGGCACGTTGGGTATATGACGGCGAGCTCGTATATAACGGCAAGGAAAAGAGAGTCAGAGTCGAGGGACTTCCTGACGGAGTTAAGGTCGAATCATATACCGGAAACCGCGCCACAGACGCGGGAGCATACATGGCTGAGGCCAAACTGAAATTCCGCGACAAGAACAACTTCGAGGAGCCGCTGATGCCTGAGTGCAAGTGGAAGATCGAAAAGAAGAAGATTGATCTGTCGAACGTAAGCTGGGATTACGACGAAGGCTCGCTCATGGTTTATGACGGTCAGCCTAAAGAGGTTAAGCTCGTAGGAGTGCCTAAAGAAGTTGAGGTTATCTACATCGATAACAGCAAGATCAACGCCGGCACATACAATGCACGTGCAAGGGTCTCATACGATACGCGAAACTGCGAAGCCGGTGAGATTTCAGATCTCAGATGGACCATAGAAAAGGCATCTTACGAGACGGAGAATGTCCACTGGACTTACGAGAGACCTTTCGAGTACGACGGCAGAGACAAGAGCATCTCGCTCTGCAATATGCCGAACTCGATAGGTGTAAGATACAGAGATAACAAAGCTTCTGCTATCGGAACTTACACCGCAAAGGCGTATCTGACTTACGACAGCGACAACTACAATGAGCCGGACATCGACACGACCATCGACTGGAGCATAGTCCGCAAGCTCGACGACTGATTATTCGCAAAAGGGCGGGCTAAGTTGTAGTCCGTCAGGGATGCTCGCTGCTTGACGCGGCATCCCGGCTTCGTGCTTCGCAGTCGCCGTGAACTGCCGCTTGCGCGCTCGCTGTATATTTTATAATTGGATAGGCGGATTAGTTGAGTCCGGCAGGGCAATCTGAGGCCTCGGCCCTAAATGCATTCTCTGTCATAGCAGCGTTGCTGCAATGAAGAATGCATTGATCTTCGGAGGCAAGCTCCTCCGATAAATGCGATTGGCGAGTCGAAGACGAAGACAGAGCTTAGGGACGCTAGGTCGAAGCTTGAGCGAGAGCGTCGCTGACGGACTACAACTACATCCGCCTACTTTAATTATTAGGGAAAAAATCATATAATAGAAGGCGATATGAACGGTTATTTAATTGCTATAATTTTGCTCACTCTGTGCTCGACTTTTTTCTCGGCCACAGAGACGGCGTTCAGCTCAGCCAACAAGATTAAACTCAAGAATATGGCGGCTGACGACAACAAGAGAGCGGCCCAGGCACTCAGGCTTGCCGAGGACTTCGACCAGCTGATAACGGCG
>CADAJM010000004.1 GCA_902788245.1 uncultured Eubacteriales bacterium
CGATGTGATTGCTGCTGTAAGAGTTGTCTTACCGTGGTCAACGTGGCCGATTGTACCGATGTTGATATGCGGTTTGGTTCTTTCAAATTTCTGTTTAGCCATTTTACTTTCTCCTAATATATAAAATAGAAAAATTAGTTTGTGTCCCGGGCAGTCTCCGTGTGCGTAGAGAAAACGATCTGATCGAATGCTACACAGCCCCCGGTTGAATTAACTTTTAAAGTGTGATTTCGGATTCGGGATACCGAGAACCTACTTCACGATCTTCTCTGCGAGTGATTCCGGCAATTTCTCGAAGTGGTCGAACTGCATCGTGTAGATGCCGCGGCCCTGCGTCCTCGATCTGAGGTCGGTCGCATATCCGAACATTTCCGAAAGCGGTACATATCCGTGCACCTGTGCTGCGCCGTTGTCGATATCCGAGCCTTCGATTCTGCCGCGTCTTGAGCTGATGTCTCCGATGACGTCGCCCATGTAGTTGTCAGGCACGGTTACCTCTACCTTGAAGATAGGCTCCATGAGGACCGGATTTGCCTTCATAACGGCTTCCTTGAATGCTTTGGATCCTGCTACTTTGAATGCCATATCCGATGAGTCTACTTCGTGAGCAGATCCGTCGTAGAGTTCTACGCCGACATCGACTACATTGTAGCCTGCGAGAGGACCGGCCTGCATGGCCTCCTCGATGCCTGCCTGAACTGCAGGGATGTAATCCTTAGGGATTGCTCCGCCGACGATGGAGTTCTTAAATTCGAATCCTTCGCCCGGCTCTCTCGGATACAGTTTGATTTTGACATGTGCATACTGTCCTGAACCACCGGTCTGTTTTGCATGCTTGCAATCGACGTCTGCAGTGGTTGTGACTGTCTCTTTGTAGGAAACCTGCGGTCTTCCGACGTTGGCCTCTACCTTGAACTCTCTGAGAAGTCTGTCGACTATGATCTCGAGGTGGAGTTCTCCCATGCCCGCGATGATGGTCTGACCCGTTTCAGGATTTGTATAAGTCTTGAATGTAGGGTCTTCCTCTGCGAGTTTTGCAAGAGCGAGTCCCATCTTTTCCTGACCGATCTTGGTCTTAGGCTCGATGGCGATCTCGATTACAGGATCAGGGAATTCCATGGACTCGAGTACGACTGGTGCTTTCTGGTCGCAGAGAGTGTCACCTGTTGTGGTGAACTTGAGTCCTACGGCCGCTGCGATGTCTCCCGAGTAAACCATATCGATTTCGTCTCTGTGGTTGGCGTGCATCTGGAGGATACGTCCGATTCTCTCTTTTCTGTCCTTGGTAGCATTGTATACATGCTTACCGGCCTCGAGAGTTCCGGAGTAAACTCTGAAAAATGCGAGCTTTCCTACGTACGGGTCTGCCATTATCTTGAATGCCAGAGCCGAGAATGGTTCTTTGTCGGATGCCGGTCTGTCCTCTTCCTTCTTTGTGTAAGGATTGACTCCCTTGATAGCAGGGATGTCGAGTGGAGACGGCATGTAGTCGACTACTCCGTCCAGCATGAGCTGTACGCCTTTGTTCTTGTATGCCGATCCGCAGAATACAGGATACATCTCGCCTTTGATGGTCTGTTCGCGGATGACTCTCTTGATGTCTTTCTCCGGGATGTCCTCTCCTTCGAGGTAGAGCATCATGAGTTCTTCGTCGCACTCAGCCACTGACTCGAGCATCTTGTCTCTCCAGGCCTTGGCCTCATCCTTCATGTTGTCCGGAATTTCCTTTTCGTCGATTGCTCTTCCGAGGTCGTCGTCGTGGTAAATCTCGGCTTTCATCTTGATGAGGTCGATGATTCCGATGAAGTCCGCTTCAGATCCGATTGGAATCTGTACAGGAACCGCATTGGCTTTGAGCCTGTCGTGGATCATGTCAATTACGTGGAAATAGTTGGCACCGAGGATGTCCATCTTGTTGACGAATATCATTCTAGGGACTCCGTATTTCTCAGCCTGTCTCCATACGGTCTCGCTCTGAGGCTCAACTCCGCCTTTGGCGCAGAGAACCATTACGGCGCCGTCGAGTACTCTGAGTGAACGCTCAACCTCCACTGTGAAGTCTACGTGTCCCGGAGTGTCGATGATATTAATCCTGGTGTCATTCCACTGAGCGGTAGTTGCGGCGGAAGTAATGGTGATTCCGCGCTCCTGCTCCTGCTCCATCCAGTCCATCGTGGCTGCGCCTTCGTGAGTCTCGCCGAGTTTGTGAGTTCTGCCTGTATAGAACAGAATTCTCTCTGTCGTCGTGGTCTTACCGGCGTCGATATGTGCCATGATTCCGATGTTGCGGGTCTTTTCGAGTGAGAACTTTCTACCCATTATTTCCTCCTTTCTACCGTGATTTCATAAGTTGTAACTTTTATGTCTGTCTGCATGATGTGCACCCGCAGACTAGAATCTAAAGTGTGCGAATGCCTTGTTGGCCTCTGCCATCTTGTGGGTATCTTCTTTCTTCTTTACGGAAGAACCTGTGTTGTTGGCTGCGTCCATAACTTCGGCTGCAAGTCTCTCGGACATCTTTCTCTCGCCTCTAGCTCTTGTGTACTGAGTGAGCCATCTGATTCCCAGAGTCTGTCTTCTCTCAGGTCTTACCTCGATAGGTACCTGATAGTTCGCACCACCGATTCTTCTGGCCTTAACCTCAAGAACCGGCATGATATTATCCATTGCTTTTGTGAATACTTCGAGTGGATCTTCGCCTGTCTTCTCTTTGATCTCGTTGAATGCGTCATAGACGATAGTCTGAGCTACGCCCTTCTTACCATCCAGCATGATTCCGTTGATCAGCTTGGCAACTACTACGCTGCCGTAGACAGGATCAGGAAGAACCTCTCTCTTGGGTGTGTTACCTTTTCTTGGCACTTCTCTTCCCTCCTTGTAAATTCAGGTCGGTACTCGTTAGCAGGCTTGCGATTTTCTTCGGATCGCCTTTGCGACGTCCTACTCACAATTCTGCTCCCGTGGCGCTCTCTATCTTTATCTCAAAGAATAAAGAATGCCTTGTACTAGTTATAAGTTATTAATTACTTCTTTGGACGCTTAGCGCCATACTTTGAACGGCCCTGTCCACGCTCTGCTACGCCGGATGCGTCGAGTGTACCTCTTACGATGTGATATCTCACACCCGGAAGGTCCTTAACTCTGCCGCCTCTGACCAGAACAACGCTGTGCTCCTGCAGATTGTGTCCAATACCAGGAATGTAAGCTGTAACTTCCATTCCGTTGGTCAGACGAACTCTTGCAACTTTTCTGAGAGCTGAATTCGGCTTCTTAGGTGTTACTGTCTTAACAGCTACGCATACGCCTCTCTTCTGAGGGGAATTTACGTCGGTCAGAACTTTGCGAAGTGTGTTCATGTTCTTACCGAGCGCAGGAGCTGTAGATTTCTTAACCGAGCTCTGTCTGCCCTGACGTACTAATTGGTTAATTGTAGGCATTCTTTTCTCCTTTCTTTCAATATTTTTTATTCGAAAAACCCTATGGGCGTCGAACTTCATAATTTTACTCGCAACACGTTGAAATGTCAACATGTTGCGAGTATTTTTGAGCATTATTCTACGATTGCGACTTCGCCGTAAACTTTGATTTCCTCGTCCGGGATATCTACGTTTTCAGGAGCGACGATGTTCTCGATGGAACCTGCTTCGTCTTCTTCCTCCTGCTCGGCTTTGCCGTTTACAAATTCCTCGTATTCGCCGTAGTCGACTTCGATGCCGGAATATCTCTTCATACCGGTACCTGCCGGGATGAGCTTTCCGATCATGACGTTCTCCTTGAGACCTTCGAGTCTGTCGGTTTTGCCCTTGATGGACGCATCCGTGAGAACTCTTGTTGTCTCCTGGAAGGACGCTGCTGAGAGGAACGATGATGTAGCCAGAGCTGCCTTGGTGATTCCGAGGAGCTGTCTGTTTGCTGTAGCAGCTTCTCCGCCTTCGGCCTCTGCAGCTTCGTTAGCAGCTTCGATGTCTCTTCTGGAGTACTGTCCGCCCGGCAGCAGAGATGTGTCGCCGGATTTTTCGACTTTGTACTTGGAGAGCATCTGGCTAACGATGATCTCAATGTGTTTGTCATTGATGTCTACACCCTGGTTCTTATATACTCTCTGAACCTCACGGATGAGGTATTCGTATACGCCCTGGACGCCTGTGAGCCTCATGATGTCGTGAGGATCGAGAGGTCCCTTGGTGATCTGTCCGCCGGCCTGAACTTCGTCGCCGACTTTGACATTGAGTCTTGCTCCAAATGGGATGAGATAGCTTCTCTCTCCGCCTTCCTCGTCAACGATGACTTCTGTCATGTTGTTATCTGTAGGCTCGATGGATTTAACTACGCCGTCTCCCTCGCAGATTTCTGCGAGTCCCTTAGGCTTACGTGCCTCGAAGAGCTCCTCTACTCTCGGAAGACCCTGCGTGATATCTGATCCCGCAACTCCTCCTGTATGGAAGGTTCTCATCGTCAGCTGCGTACCCGGCTCTCCGATGGACTGAGCTGCGATGATTCCTACAGCTTCGCCAGGGAGTACGAGTCTGCCCGTAGCCATGTTCTTACCGTAGCACTTAGCGCAAAGTCCGCTTGCTGCACGGCATGTCATTGCAGATCTGATCTTGACTGTCTCTACTCCTGCTTCCTCGATGGCAACTGCCATGTCATCTGTGATGTACTCGTTGGCTGCTACCATGACTTCGCCTGTCTCAGGATTTACGACATCCTCGCTGGCATATCTGCCTGCGATTCTGAGCCAGAGTTTTTCAATCTCTTCTTTACCGTCTCTGAATGCACTGATTTCAATGCCTTCGTCTGTTCCGCAATCCTCTTCATTGATGATGATGCTGTGCGAAATATCTACGAGACGTCTTGTCAGATAACCGGAGTCAGCTGTTCTGAGCGCCGTATCTGTCAGTCCCTTACGGGCACCGTTTGAAGAAATGAAGTACTCCAGTATGGAAAGTCCCTCACGGAAGTTAGCCTTGATAGGAATCTCTACCGTGTGTCCTGTCGCGTTGGCCATGAGTCCTCTCATTCCGCCGATCTGGCTGATCTGAGATTTGTTACCTCTGGCTCCGGACTTAGCCATGATGTACAGGTTGTTGAGTTTGCCGAGATTGTCCATCAGGGCGTTAGCTGTATCATCTGTGGCATTTCTCCATGTCTCGATAACTTTGTCGTATCTCTCTTTGTTGGACATGAGTCCGCGTCTGTAGAGAGCTTCGTATTCGTCTACTTCCTTCTCGGCAGCTTCTACGATTTCTGTCTTGGCCTCAGGAATCTCCATGTCGGAGATACTGATGGTAACAGCGCTGACTGTCGAGTAGTGGTAACCCGTATCCTTGATGTAATCGAGCATGAGGGCTGTTTCGGTGTTGCCGTGAGCCTTGAAGCATGCTGCGATAATCTTTCCGAGTGCTTTCTTGTCGCAGAGGAAGTCTACTTCAAGTGCATACGGATCTTTCTCTCTGTCTACGAAACCGAGATCCTGCGGGAGTCCCTGGTTGAAGATGAATCTTCCTACTGTGGACTCTACCAGCTTACCTTCGTCTCCTTCGAATGCATAACGTCTGACCTTGACTTTGGCGTGGATGCCGACAACTCCGGCATTGTATGCCATGATCATTTCGTCATAGTCTGCGAAGCATTTGCCGTCGCCCTTCTCTGCGTCGCGGTCTCTCTCTTCGCTGCCTTCGTATGTCAGGTAGTATGAGCCGAGGATCATGTCCTGTGTAGGAACCGTGATCGGGCTTCCGTCCTTAGGTGCGAGGATGTTGTTGACCGAGAGCATGAGGAATCTGGCCTCTGCCTGTGCCTCTACTGAGAGAGGTACGTGTACGGCCATCTGGTCTCCGTCGAAGTCGGCGTTGAACGCTGTACATACGAGCGGATGGAGCTTGATGGCTTTACCCTCTACCAGTACCGGCTCGAAAGCCTGGATACCGAGTCTGTGCAGTGTAGGGGCACGGTTGAGCAGTACCGGGTGATCCTTGATGATGTAGTCGAGTACGTCCCAAACCTCAGGGTCTGCACGCTCAACCATCATTCTGGCCTGCTTGGTGTTCTGTGCGAGGTCGCGCTCTGTAAGCTCTCTCATGATGAAAGGTTTAAAGAGCTCGAGTGCCATTGTCTTAGGCAGTCCGCACTGGTAGAACTTCAGGTCCGGTCCTACTACGATTACGGAACGTCCCGAGAAGTCTACACGCTTACCGAGGAGGTTCTGTCTGAATCTACCCTGTTTACCTTTGAGCATGTCGGACAGCGATTTGAGCTTACGTCCGCCTGCTCCCTGTACCGCACGGCCGCGTCTGCCGTTGTCGATAAGTGCGTCTACAGACTCCTGCAGCATTCTCTTTTCGTTACGGATGATGATATCCGGAGCGCCGAGTTCACCGAGTTTCTTAAGTCTGTTGTTTCTGTTGATAACTCTTCTGTACAGGTCGTTGAGGTCCGATGTCGCGAATCTGCCTCCGTCGAGCTGAACCATAGGTCTCAGTTCAGGCGGAATTACAGGGATTACGTCGAGTATCATCCACTCAGGCTTGTTGCCGGACTGTTTGAAAGCCTCGATTACTTCGAGAATCTTGACCAGTCTGATCTTCTTCTGTCCGGAAGCCTTTTTGAGCTGCTCTCTGAGTTCCTCTGCCATCTCGTCGATGTCAATAGCCTCGAGGAGTTTCTTAACTGACTCAGCTCCCATGCCTGCTTCAAAAGATTTGCCGTAGATCTCACGAGCTTCGTTGTACTCTTCCTCTTCGAGGATCTGTTTGTACTGAAGCGGTGTGTCGCCCGGATCTGTTACCACATATGATGCGAAGTACAGGACCTTTTCGAGTTCCTTTGGTGTCATGTCGAGCACGAGACCGATTCTCGAAGGGATGCCCTTGAAGTACCAGATGTGGGATACAGGCGAAACGAGCTGAATGTGACCCATTCTCTCTCTTCTGACCTTGGCTTTTGTAACTTCTACTCCGCAGTAAGGGCAGATAAGTCCTTTATAGCGGATTTTGTTGTATTTACCGCAGCCGCAAACCCAGTCCTTTGTCGGTCCGAAAATTCTTTCGCAGAAAAGACCGTCGAACTCAGGTTTAAGCGATCTGTAGTTGATTGTCTCAGGCTTTGTAACCTCACCGTGAGACCAATTGAGCATTTCCTCCGTAGATGCGAGTTTAATCTGCAGGGACTCAATATTTCTGAGATCTTGATTATTGTCTGTCATGATATTTCCTCCCTTTCTTACTCTTCATCCTCGGCAGTCTCATCGGCTTCTGCTTCGGCAAGTGCCTCGAGGCTGTCCATCTCAACTGCTTCTGTGAGATCCATGTCAGGCTCTGCAGGTTCTGCTGCCTGTGCCATGCTCTCTACGAGATTTGACAGTGCGTCGATATCGAGAGCCGGATCGTCAGCAGCCTCTGCTGCGTTGATCTCAGCTGCGGTTTCGGATGCTTCTGCGTCCTCTTCCAGTTCTCTCTTTTCGCGCTCGACTCTTCTGTCGTTCTCATTGATCATCCTGTCGAAAGTGAGTGCACCGTCGTACTCGGATGTCTCTCTGATCTTAATCTCGCTGTCGTCGCTCGCCTTGGTGCGGATATCGAGGGCCAGAGCCTGGAGCTCTTTGATGAGAACCTTGAATGATTCAGGGATTCCCGGCTCTGCGATGTTGACACCGTTGATGATTGACTCGTATGTCTTGGTACGTCCGATGATGTCGTCGGACTTGACTGTCAGGATCTCCTGCAGTGTGTATGCAGCACCGTAAGCCTCGAGTGCCCATACTTCCATCTCTCCGAATCTCTGACCACCGAACTGAGCCTTACCTCCGAGAGGCTGCTGAGTTACGAGTGAGTAAGGACCTATGGATCTTGCGTGGATCTTGTCGTCTACCAGGTGGTGGAGCTTGAGCATGTACATGTAACCTACTGTTACAGGGTTATCGAAGTACTCGCCAGTACGTCCGTCTCTGAGCTTCAGCTTACCTGTCTCAGGATAGCCTTCCTCTTTGAGGAGCTCGATAACGTCTTTTTCGCTTGCTCCGTCGAATACCGGAGTGGATACATACCAGCCCTTGGACTTGGCAGCCAGGCCGAGGTGTACCTCGAGTACCTGTCCTACGTTCATTCGGGACGGTACACCCAGAGGGTTGAGCATGACCTGCAGCGGCTCACCGTCTTCTTTGAATGGCATGTCTTCCTGAGGCAGGATTCTGGAGATAACACCCTTGTTACCGTGGCGTCCTGCCATCTTGTCTCCGACATTGATCTTTCTCTTTGTTGCGACGTAAACTCTGACGATTTTGTTGACGCCCGGAGGAAGCTCCTGGCTGTTGTCTTTGTCAAATACTCTTACGTCGATTACGATGCCTTCTTCACCGTGAGGGAGTTTGAGGGAAGAATCTCTTACTTCCTTGGACTTCTCACCGAAGATGGCTCTGAGCATTCTGGCCTCAGGTGTGAGGTCTGTCTCGCTCTTAGGTGTGAGTTTTCCTACGAGTATGTCGTTGGACTTAACCTCAGCACCGATTCTTACGATACCTTCCTCGTCGAGCTCTCTGAGCATCTCGCCCGGCAGGTTCGGAATATCTCTTGTGATTTCCTCAGGTCCGAGCTTGGTATCTCTGGCTTCGCATTCATGTTTTTCGATGTGAAGTGATGTGAGCACGTCATCCATCAGAAGTCTTTCGTTCAGGATGATAGCGTCCTCGTAGTTGTAGCCTTCCCATGTCATGAATCCGATGAGGAGGTTCTTACCAAGGGAAATCTCTCCGAGGCTTGTGGACGGACCGTCTGCTACGACTTCGCCTGCCTCGATGTGTTCACCAAAGTCAACGATAGGTTTCTGGTTGATGCATGTTCCCTGGTTGGAACGCTTGAATTTAAGCATTTTGTACACGTCTTCTGTGCCGTCGTCGTCTCTCTTGACTCTGACTTCATTGGCATCTACATAGCTGACTGTACCGGCGTTCTTAGCGAGAACTACAGCACCGGAGTCACAGGCTGCTTTGTACTCAATACCTGTTCCGATGTACGGAGACTCAGTAACGAGCAGAGGAACTGCCTGTCTCTGCATGTTTGATCCCATCAGGGCACGGTTGGCGTCGTCGTTCTCGAGGAACGGAATCATGGCCGTCGCTACGGATACTACCTGCTTAGGTGATACGTCCATGTAGTCGACTTCGGTCTTCTGGGCCATTGTGATTTCGCCCTTGATGCCTCTTACGGCAACCTTGTTATTCAGGAAATGTCCCTTGCTGTCGAGCGGCTCGTTGGCCTGTGCGACGATCATGAGATCCTCGTCGGCTGCTGAGAGGTACTCAACTTCCTTGGTGACGATTCCCTTTTTCTTATCTACTTTGCGGTATGGAGTCTCGATGAATCCGTACTCGTTGATGATGCCGTAAGTAGTGAGAGAACCGATGAGTCCGATGTTAGGACCTTCAGGTGTCTCGATAGGGCACATACGGCCGTAGTGCGAGTAGTGTACGTCACGAACTTCCATGCCGGCTCTTTCTCTCGAGAGTCCGCCCGGACCGAGAGCCGAGAGTCTTCTCTTGTGTGTCAGCTCTGCCAGAGGGTTATTCTGGTCCATGAACTGTGAGAGCTGGGATGATCCGAAGAACTCCTTGATGGCTGCAGTTACAGGTCTGATGTTGATCAGCTGCTGCGGTGTTGAGTTTTCAGTTGTCATTCTCTCTCTGATGGTCTTTTCCATTCTGGCAAATCCGATTCTGCACTGGTTCTGCAGCAGTTCGCCGACTGTTTTAAGACGTCTGTTGGACAGATGGTCGATGTCGTCGGTGTCACCGATGCCGCTCGGCAGGTTGATCAGATAGCTGATGGAAGCGATGATGTCGTCGAGTATGATGTGCTTAGGGCTGAGCTCTTTGCGTCTTGCCTGAATTTCGCTCTTGAGCTTTTCTTCGTCGCCTGCAGCCTGCTCGATGATCTCCATGAGCACAGGATAATAAACCTTCTCGGAGAGTTTGTACGGTGTGAGGTCGATGTCCAGGTATTTGGCAGGATCAACGAAGTTGTTGCCGATTACCTTTGTGACGTTCTCTTCCTCGTCTTCGATCTTGCTGTGTACGAGTACGGATTTAACTCCCGCATCCTCGATTACCATTGCAAGTTCTCTGGAGATTTCTCCGCCGTTTTCTACGAGAACCTCTCCTGTATTAGGGTCGATTACATCTTCACCTGCTACGGTGTCCACGAGTCTGTCGTGAAGACCGAGCTTTCTGTTGTATTTGAATCTGCCTACTTTGGCCAGGTCATAACGTCTCTCGTCAAAGAGGAGAGCCATAAGCATGGATCTGGCATTTTCAACTGTAGGTGGCTCGCCCGGTCTCAGTCTGCGGTAAAGCTCTCTGAGTCCTTCGGCGCTGTTTTTGGTCGTGTCCTTTTCGAGTGTCTTGAGAAGTCTTTCATCCTCGCCGAACATCTCGATGATGTCTTCGTTGCTCGAGAGCTGAAGGATTTCAGGATCGATGATTCCGAGCGCTCTTAAGAACGAAGTGAGAGGCTGTTTACGAGTTCTGTCAACTCTTACGTACAGGATTTCCTGAGAGTCTGTCTCGTACTCGAGCCATGCTCCTCTGTTAGGGATTACCTGTGAGCTGAAGAGCTTTTTGTTGGACTTGTCTGTCATGACATCATAGTAAGGTCCCGGAGAACGAACCATCTGAGTTACGATAGCTCTCTCAGCTCCGTTGTACACGAATGTGCCCTTCTCGGTCATGAGTGGGAAATCTCCCATGAAGACATCCTGCTCTTTGATCTCGCCGGTCTCTCTGTTGATAAGTCTGACCTTTACAGTCAGCGATGTGGCGTATGTAGCGTCTCTCTCCTTGCACTCCTCCTGGTCGTACTTAGGCTCATCTGAGAAGTGATATTCTGCGAACTCCATGGCCAGTGTGTTGGTGGTGTCGCGAATCGGAGATACGTCTTCGAGGACCTCACCGAGTCCCTCTTCCATAAACCACTTGTATGACTTCGTCTGTACATCGATGAGGTTAGGCATCTCGCAAACCTCATGGATCTTGGCGAATGACATACGTTCTTTCTTTCCAACTTTGATTGGTTGTGGCATGTCTATGCTCCTTTGTTTCTGAAAAAGTACAAAATTTCTTCGATTTTTTTGCATTTTCGGGGCTGTTTTCGCTACCCCGAAACGCACGAAATGAGCCTCGATAGCCGGGGCTCATTTTATTGCGTGGGTCGGGCCGATATCGCACGGTCCAATTTGTAGTGTGTGCGGTGAGTAAACACTCCGAGACGAGACTCGCAGGCCGCCGGCACTTAGCGATTGACGAGCCGCAAGGCGAAGTCAGAGCTTAGTACCGCTGCAGGCCGGAGCGGGCGAGAGCCCGGTCGAGGCGAGGAGTCGTTTACTCAGCGCATTTTAGTAAATTCTTACTGGAGCTCAATAACTGCTCCAACTGCTTCGAGGGCCTCTTTGAGAGCGTTAGCCTCACCCGGCTCAACGTTCTCTTTAACTGTTGCAGGAGCTCCGTCTACGAGTTCCTTAGCTTCCTTCAGGCCGAGACCTGTAGCTTCTCTGACAGCCTTGATAACTTTGATCTTTTCCTGACCAACCTCTTTGAGAACAACGTTGAATTCGCTCTTCTCTTCAGCTGCTCCGCCGCCTGCTGCTGCACCACCTGCTGCAGGTGCTGCTACTGCTACTGCGCTTACTCCGAATTCTTCCTCAAGAGCCTTAACGAGCTCGTTGACTTCAAGAATACTCATGCTCTTAAGAGCCTCAATGATTTTATCCTTATCCATTTTATTTCTCCTTTTTAGATTAGATCCTTAACAATTCTATTTACTCTTCAGCTTTTGCTTCTTCTGCAGGTGCTTCCTCTGCTGCAGGGGCTTCTTCTGCTGCCTCAGCTGCAGGTGCTTCCTCTGCTGCAGGAGCTTCTTCTGCTGCCTCAGCTGCAGGTGCTTCCTCGGCAGGAGCTTCTTCCTTTGCAGGTGCTGCTCCGTCTGCCGGCATAGCCTCTGCGATAGCTTTGAGTGTGAGTGCGAGCTTTGTCATTGGGCTCTGAATGCTTCCCATGAAACGTGCGATGAGAACATCTCTGCCCGGAATGTTTGCAAATTCCTCGATCTGGTCTTTGTCGTAAACTTCTCCTTCTACAACGCCGCCCTTGAATGCCATCTTTTTATACTCCTTGATGGCTTTGGACAGTACTCTTGCTCCTGCGGTTACGTCTTCGCCGCTGAATGCGAGTGCTGTCGAACCTTTGAGTGTATCTCCCTCAGCGAGACCGGCGAAATCTGTTCCGTCGATAGCTCTTCTGATGAGAGTGTTCTTATAAACTGTGTAGTCTACGCCTTCCTCTCTCAGGTTCTTTCTGAGAGCGTCAGCTTCAGCTACTGACAGTCCGAGATAGTCGACTACTACGACGGATCCGGCATTTTCAAATTTTTCCTTAATCTCGTCGATTACGACCTGTTTGGCTTGTTTTGCTTCTACAGACATCTTTTCTCCTTTCCGACGGTATCCCTCCGTCTGATTTTTTGTTCTGTAGGTACGTAAGACCTGTTCATTCCTTTCCTAAGGCGTAAACAGGTCTAATTTCATAATGTATGAATTGTACCTCGGCAGGAAATTAAGACTTTCGTCACCTGCTGTCTTAGGTTGGATATTCTATTTTAGTGCTTCAGTTTTTACTGAACTACTGTGGCCGGGTTGATTTTGATTCCAGGGCTCATAGTAGATGCGAGACTGATGCTCTTGAAGTACTGTCCCTTTGCAGCTGCAGGCTTTGCTTTTGCGATTGCCTGGATGAGTGCGTTTGCGTTCTCAACGAGCTGCTGCTCAGTGAATGACTTCTTTCCGATGACGCAGTGGATGATGTTTGCTTTGTCGAGTCTGTACTCAACCTTACCGGCTTTTGTCTCCTCGATTGCCTTAGCGACATCCATCGTTACTGTTCCGGATTTAGGGTTTGGCATGAGTCCCTTAGGACCGAGTACCTTACCGAGACGTCCTACAACGCCCATCATGTCCGGTGTTGCGATTACTGCATCGAATTCGAACCAGTTCTCTTTCTGAATTTTTTCTGCCATTTCCTCAGCGCCTACGAAGTCTGCGCCGGCTTTTTCGGCTTCCTCTGCTTTAGGACCCTTAGCGAAAACGAGAACTCTCTTGCTTGCGCCTGTGCCGTGAGGAAGTACCATGGCTCCTCTTACCTGCTGATCTGCATGTCTGCCGTCAACTCCGAGACGGAAGTGCATCTCAACGGTCTCGTCGAACTTAGCGTCTGCGAAGCTCTTGAGCTGCTTGACTGCTGCTTCGACATCTACGAGCTCGTGCTTGTCATATGTTCCTGCAAGAGCCGTATATCTCTTTGATCTTTTCATTTTTTCCTCCTTGTGGTACTAACGGCGATTAGCCTCCCACCTAGTTACTCAGTTACCGTAACTCCCATGCTGCGAGCTGTACCTTTAATCATCTCTGTGGCTGACTCAAGGTTAGCTGCATTGAGATCCGGCATCTTTGTCTTTGCGATTTCCTCTGCCTGTGCGACTGTGATGGACGCAACCTTTTCTTTGTTAGGTTCGCCCGAAGCTTTTTCGATACCTGCAGCTTTCTTGATGAGAACTGCAGCCGGTGGTGTCTTGCATACGAACGTAAATGACTTGTCCGTGTATACAGTGATGACAACCGGGATGATCATGCCCTGCTGATCCTGTGTCTTAGCATTGAACTGTTTGCAGAAGTCCATGATGTTGACACTCATCTGACCGAGAGCCGGTCCGACTGGTGGTGCAGGTGTCGCTCCGCCGGCAGGGATCTGCAGCTTGATATAGCCGTCGATCTTCTTTGCCATTGTCTGCTCCTTTCTTTAATTGTAGTTCGCGAACTGCTTAGCGCAGTCTGCTTACCTGCGAGAACTCAATCTCTGCAGGGGTATCTCTACCGAACATCGAAATCTTGACTTTGACAATCTGCTTCTCCGGATTGACTGCTTCGACTATGCCGAGCTGGCCTTCGAATACGCCACCGATGATGCGGATTGTGTCGCCGACCTCGATATCCAGGTCGATTTTCATCTTTTCTATTCCCATTCTGACTATTTCTTCTTTAGTCAGCGGAATAGGGTCAGAGCCGTGACCTACGAATCCTGTTACGCCCTCTGTGTTACGGACGAGGTACCAGGTCTCGTTGTCTACTATCATCTTAATGACCACGTAGCCCGGGAAGAGCTTTCTGGTCTTTACCTTCTTGACACCGTCTTTGATCTCGATTCTGTCCTCTGTAGGTATCACAACCTCGAGAATCCTGTCCTGCATGCCGCGGTACTCTACCATTCTGTCGATGCTGTTCTTAACCTTATTCTCATATCCGGAATAAGTGTGCACGACATACCACTTGGCTGTACCGTCGCCTCTGACTCCTTCGTCAGCGAGCGGGGAGAAGGATCTTCTTTCCTTAACCTCTGTCTCTGCAGTTTCGGTTTCAGTTGCTTCGGCCTCTGCCTCAGCAGCCTCAACCTCATCTACGGTCTCTTCGATGATTTCCTCTGCAATTATATCTTCTGTCTTTTTCTTAGTTGCCATTATCTAAACTCCGTTTAGGACAGTGTAATACCGAGGATGCCTTTGAGTGCAGCCAGGAATCCGGTATCGATCAGCCAGAATGCAAGTGAAAAGAATATAACTGTAGCAAATACAACGATGGTATCTGTTACCAGTTCTTCTCTTGTAGGCCATACTACCTTGCTGAACTCCTGTCTTACGCCTCTGAGGTATGCAAGGATTCCGGTTCTCTTTTTCTGACCGCCCTGACTTTGCTTTTTACTGGAAGCTGTGCTTGCAGCTGCAGCTCTTGCGAGATCTGCTCCGCCCTTGCTTGGTCTGTTGGTCTGCTTTTTGCTTACGCTCTTTTTCTTACCAGCCATAATAAAGTCTCCGTGTTCTACGATTACTTAGTCTCTTTGTGAAGTGTTTCCTTGTTGCAGAATTTGCAATACTTCATGAGTTCAATCCTGTCCGGATTGTTTCTCTTGTTCTTCATTGTATTGTAGTTTCTCTGCTTGCACTCTGTGCATGCAAGGATGACTTTCTGTCTTACTCCTGCTGCCATTTCTATCCTCCATGGTCTGTATGTCTTGAAAATTGCGTCTTTTTACAATCAAAACTCGAAGCTTGGTTGCCCAATGCTCCGATTTTCTTCTTAAAGTCGCTCAATTACTATACTTGAGGGGGTTTCGGATGTCAAGGATTAATTTATAATTTCCACTTATCCGACAGAGGCTGAGCAAGCTCGCGAATCTCCTCAGCTATTTCAGTGCACAGCTTTTTGGAAAGCCCAGCATCGCTTCCGACCTTTACCAAGTCTTTTATGCCCGGATTATGCGCCTCTCCACCTATCGCTGTTGTGTGTTCTCCGTAATAGGTGGTGCTGTACGTGAGATCGTATGCAGGCGACAGATAGTATCTGTCTTTTTCATCATTGTATATATATGAAAAGTTCTTGGAATGGTCATCCCTGTTATGCGCGAAGACATTGAAGCACATACGCCTGTACATTTGAATCAAGGCATCTTTATTCGAAAACGTCAGTATCTTGCATAGTTTCATTAAATCCGCATAGTCAAGATTCGGAAGTCTGTGATCGGTTTCGAGAAGTCCCTCTGCAGTTATCATATGCTTTCTGACTACGCTTCCGTCTGTATGCATAACTCTGTCAAATCTTCTCACAGCAAAATAGCCGCTGTGTTTTTGCGACGGACACAGTTTTGTTTCAGGCATTTCTATACCGCATTTCTTAGCTGCAAGTGAGTATTCATATTCCTGGAGTCCTATATCATCAATATCTGACGGGGCCGGGAACTTAACTATCCATTCTCCTTCATCATCGGTAATTAACACTTTAGGTCTCGCGCCTCCGCTGCTTCCCGCCATATTAAACAACATATCCAGTGAATCACTGTCCTCATTCAGAAGAACGCTTCTGCATGCATCTGCTATTTCATCGAGAGTTCCTGCTTCGTATTTCTCTCGGATATCCCACTCAGGCTGGTATGTCAGCGCACCCATTCCGCCGCTTCCGACTATGGCAAGTCTTTCGAGCATCCCGACTGAGTCCGTACTAAGACCTCTTTTCCTTAGGATTCTATCCACAAGCAGTCTCCCCCACGCATCCGGAAGGCTGTCTCTGAATACGCCAAACAACCCCTCCGGTGCATTGGAGCCCGGAAGAAATACTTCCTTTCGAAGAGGAAGAGAAAACGGACTGATTGTAAAGCCCTCCTCAATCCAGCTATCGTCATATTCAAAAGCAATTCTTTTATCAGCGGTCTCGGCAAGTATACCGACCAATCTGTCGTGATAAAAAACGCGAACTGTCTTATCTCGACTCATTAACAACCTCCGCTATGCTGGAATATCCGACATCAGTAAACAGTTCTCGGATCTCATCCGCGATGCCGAGCGCTATTGCGATTTTGGTAAGCGATAACAATGAAATCTGTCCGCTCGATTCAAATCTCTTTATCGAGCCGTGACTCACTCCGCTCATTTCAGCAAGATTTTCCTGACTTATCTTCTTCCTTCGACGAATAGCCCTAACGCGTGCTGCAAGCTTACTGTTAATCTCTTCTGCTGTTTCCCAAGTGTAAATCATGTCACCTCTTTTTTTCTTGGATAATATATTATCTGAAAAATAGAAAATTGGTATAATATAGATATTATATTGTCTATATTATACCAATTTTAACGATTTTCTTCAAGTTGTTTGAGCCGCCCTATATATCCGCCGGGTAGAGCACCATGCAGGTTCTGGATGGGAGGAAAAGCTTCAGATAATTGCCTTCCATTCCCGGTACGAATGCACTTTTGTCTTCATGAGATATGCGGTCGTAGCCGTTGTAGCGTGCATCGTCGCTGGTGAAGAGCACATGGTGGTCTGCGCCGTGGCTAACCGGAATTGTGTAATCCGAGTAGTCGCGGTTTGGCGAGAAGTTGAACACGAACACCAGGCCGTTTCTCTCGAACGCCAGGACTTTATCATCCTCGTGTATCCACTTGAGCTCAGGGAACTGCCAGTCGAAGATGTGGTATGCCAGAGCCGTGTGGATCATGTCGTAATCGAAGTTATACAGATCCTGGTACTTCAGCGCCGGGTTGTTCATCAGGCTCCACTGCCTACGGCAGTACTTAAAGCTGTTGTTATTGCCTTCGCGCGGGAAGTCTATCCATTCCGGATGTCCGAATTCATTTCCCATAAATGCGAGGTAGCCGTCACCTCCTGCCGCGAGGGTCAGGAGTCTTATCATCTTGTGAAGTGCTATCGCCCTGTCTATCTCAAACGTGTGGCAGCTCTTTTCCATTTGGTCGTACATGTTTGCGCCGGCCAGTCGGAACATGAGGGTTTGGTCGCCTACGAGGGCCTGGTCATGGCTCTCGCAATATGCTATGGTGCGGGCCTGCCTCGAGACAAGTTCATGCCAGATCATTCCGAGGTTCCAATCCTCATCCTTCCAGTCTTTAACGAGTTTAATCCAAAGATCCGGAAGTCCCATGCCGAGTCTGTAGTCGAAGCCTATGCCTCCGTCAGCAACAGGCTCGCACATGCCAGGCATGCCGCTCATGTCCTCCGCTATGGTCATCGCCTTCGGATTGACCTCGCGTATGAGTTCGTTGGCAAGCTGCAGATATGTAATCGCTTCCACATCCGTATTCATGGAGAAATACATGTCCATATTAGTGAACGCGGAGCCCAGGCCGTGGTCGTGGTAGAGCATTGATGTTACTCCGTCGAAGCGGAAGCCGTCGAAGTGATACTCCTCGAGCCAGAATTTGAGATTGCTAAGAAGGAAGTGCAGCACTTCGGGTTTGTCGTAGTTAAAGAGTTTGGTACCCCATGCCGAGTGGTCACCCTTAGGTCCCTGATGGAAGTACTGATAGTCTGTGCCGTCGAAGAGGTTGATTCCCTCGAGCGTATTTCCGACCGCATGCGAATGCACGACATCGAGCAGGACTCTGATGCCCATGCTGTGCGCCTTGTTGACGAGATACTTAAGATCGTTCGGATAGCCCTGCCTGCTCGATGCAGCAAAGAAGCTGCTGACCTGATAGCCAAACGAACCGTAGTACGGGTGTTCCATGACTGCCATGAGCTGGACAGTGTTGTACCCGGCTTCCTGAACGTGTGGCAGGACATTGTCTGCGAACTCCCTGTATGTTGCAATGCGATAGTCCTCGCAGGACATTCCGACGTGAGCCTCGTAGATTACAGGCGGCTCATTGCTTTCGAATTTCGCATCCGTCCACTCGTAGTCCTCGCTGTCCCACACCTCGCAGCACCAACTCTGAGTGTCCCAGTCCTGAGTAACTCTCATCGCATAAACCGGAATGTGCTGAGTGAGATTGCCGCCGTTGTTTACTATGGTCATGACGCGGCTTCCCATCTGAAGTGTGTCTCCCGGCAGGAATACTTCCCAGTTGCCGTTGTCCAATTTCTTAAGCGGTGTATCCGTCCAGTTCCAGTCGTTGAAGTCTCCTGTCAGGTAGAGTTTGTCTGCGCCCGGAGCCCACTCACGGTAGACCCAGCCGTCTTTTTCTCTATGGAACCCGTAATACTTGTGTGCATTTGCAAAGTTCTTCAGATATTTTCCTCTGCCGAGCAGTTGTTTCTTCTTTTCTTTATAACGTTCCATGCGCATATTGATGTCGTCTTCGTAATGCGCGAGGTACGGATCTTTTTCGATTATCTTGTACATTAAATGCCTCCGTTTAATCCCAATATCTGTGTCTATTCTATACTTCTGGCTCTTCTGATTCCATACATAAGGACTGCCGCTGCGTTTGATGCATTAAGTGAATTGATCTCTCCGTGCATAGGTATGGAGAGCACGAAGTCGCACTTTTCTTTGACCAAACGGCCGACGCCTTTTCCTTCGTTTCCGATGACTAAGGCTATAGGGCCTGTGAGAATGGCCTTGTAATATGTGTCTCCGTCCATGTCGGCGGCGGCCACCCATATGCCCTTTTCTTTAAGCTCGTCTATGGTGCGGGCGAGATTGGTCACCTGCACAACCGGCATGTTTTCGATTGCGCCGGCCGCAGACAGCGCGACTGTCTGCGTCAAAGAGGCGGACCGCCTCTTTGGTATCACGACCCCGTGAGCCCCGGCGCACTCCGCCGTCCTTATTATCGCTCCGAGGTTGTGCGGATCTTCTATCTCGTCAAGTATGATGATGAAAGCGTCCTCTCCCGATGCTTCGGCTTTTGCAAACACATCTTCCATCTCAGCATACTTATACTCGCTGACCTTGGCCACCACGCCCTGGTGTTTGGCATGTGGCGCCATGGCGTCTATCCTCTCTTTAGGCACGAAGTCCACTATGACGCCTTGCTCCTTTGCTATGGCCACAATCTTTGATACCGAGCCTTCGGCTCCGTCAGCGATAAAAACGCGCTCGACTTCGCGGCTTCCGTTCAGTGCCTCCGTAACAGGATTTCTTCCTGCCACTACTTCAAGGCCGTCAGCGCCGAGAGCCGTTGCGTTTTCATAATTCTCATTTAAATCAAAACCGAGCACGCGGCGCGTATCTTCTCTTTGTGATGAACTCCTGCGCGTGCCTCCGCTTCTCCTTCCTGCGCCGGCCTTCGCTGTGCTCTGCCCGCTCCTGCGTTTCGGCTCATAGTCGCTTCCGTAATCGCGGCGGTTCTTCCCGCCCCTCTTCGGTGCACTCTTCCTGTCTTTGTCGTTGTATCTTTTATTATCTCTCTTACTCATATTCCTAATTCTATATCTTTTCCGCTAAATCAACCACCCTTTTATCATCGCATCTATCAGTCGCCCGTCATAGCCACCTCTTTTGTTGTTATATGTCATTATGAGATTATCCCAAGGTGTGATGCCGTATTCTATGTATTTGCTGACCTTTCGGATATTATCATTAATATACTCGTTATCATCAATTTTTCCAAAATGTTCCCAATATATTATTTTGCGATCACGGGGTCTTAGTATTGTAAAGTCCGGCACATAAGCCAGATCCGGGATTCCTATCGGCTCTTCATATTTGTAAGGAATGCCAAAATGTTCAAGTCTCGAAGAAATATACATCTCATCTCACCTCACCTTCTCTATCTATATTAACTGCTTTGATTTTGGTAACTCTTTTATAATTGTTTATTTTTATTACCGCTCAGATTTAGTAGTCGAAGCTGTGGGGCTTGTGGATAACCGACTTTACAGCAGGGCGGTGGATAAGTCAGTGGAGAAACAAATGACTTCTACTTTTCTCCATGGACTTATCCATGGCTCTGCGTCGGTTATCCATAAATCCACAGCTTATAATCCTTTTGTAGCTCATTGCGTTGCATATCTATATCTGCATGCGTCTGCTGACGTTGCGTTTTCGCTTCGTCCTTCGCGCGCTACCGCTTGCTGTGCTGACGATTTTCTATTTGCTAGGTCTTCGAAAATCGCCAGCTTTGTGACGCGAAAGGAAAAGGACTTTTTTAATTGTGTCTACATATTCCAAAAATTTTTTCTGAATATGTAGACAGATCGCTTCTATTTCTTGATTATCGTCAGATTTTTCTGTTATATCTCATCATTTGTAGGGTGTGAGCCTGATTTTATAGGCTTTCTTCTGATTCTGTCTAAAGATTTCGTGATTAATTCTTGAATTTTTAGACACTTTCAAAAAAGTCCTTTTTGAAAGGCCATAACTGATCGTCGGCTCGATGATTAGTGTCGATGTCTTTATTACGCCCTTTGTGCTGTTTCTATATATCGGCATGCGTCTGCTGACGTTGCATTTTCGCTTATGACTGCGAGTTCAACGGAGATCTGCCGATTAATACAAATGAAACATGCCCTGACGGATATGTGAGCAAGGAGATTAAGTATACAAAGAAGGGCCTTATTAACAGACTGCTCAACTATGATGAAACGGGACGCAAGATTAAAGAGGAAGAAGGCAAGTGGAAGGAGGCGGGAATTACTACATCTTCAATTGGTTCTAGGCCCGTCACTCTACTGCTAATATCGAGCAATCTAAAACCGTCTCCGCATCGTCGCAGGAGACGGTTCTTCTATATCTTCGTATAAGTACAAAACTTGTAATCTATTCCATTTTCCGAATGCACTTCGCTTTCGGATGTGACTTTGTAGTCAGGATTTTCATCTATATTGACTATGAATGTATCGGCGCCCAGGTCCGCATCCATTTTCGTTATGTACAGTTTGTCGCAGCGATTGTAATAAGCGTTGTAGAGCGCGGCGCCTCCAATCAGGAACACCTCATCCGGCTCGTATTTCGAAACAGCATCGAAGAGTTCCTCCTCGGAATGAACTATGCTGCAGCCCTCGGCCGCATAGTCTTCTTTGGTCGTCAGGACATAGTTAATTCTGTTCGGAAGGCCTTTCCTTCCCGGCATGGACTCAAGCGTCTTTCTGCCCATCACTACGACTTTGCCCGTGGTCATCTCTTTGAAGTACTTCATGTCTCCCGGGACGTGCGCGAGTAATCCGCCGTCTTTTCCTATTCCCCATTTATTATCTACTGCAACAATTAAATTCATATTCTGAGTATCATCCTGCTTTGCAAAAACGCATTAACGGTCAAAGCGGTTTATTATCATGGCCGCCTGGTGATTCTCCATGCAACCTGCTCGATACGAGTAGAAGATATCTTTATTGCACATAGTGCATACATTAGAAACTGCGATGTGGTCTTCCTGTACACCCGCTCTTTGAAGCGTCATTTTGTTTGCGAGATTGAGGTTAAGGTGGTATTTGCCGCCCGGTATCTCTCTGCCGTCAGAATCAGTCGCCGGATACTTTTTGAGAAGACGGTCGGCATCACTCCTTCCCCACTTCTCGGCAAATGCATCGTAAATCTCGTCGCCCATCTCGTAGCAATCTACGCAGATGCCCGGGCCTATCGCCGCGTATATATCCTTCGGCTTGCAACCGAATTTGACCACCATCTGCGCTATGGCAACCTCAGGGATTCTGTTGAAAGTCCCCTTCCATCCCGCATGCACGATTCCGACAGCTCCGCGAACCGGATCTGCAAAATATACAGGAGGGCAGTCGCCCCCGTATCCGGTCAAAAGCACGTCCGGGATGTCTGTGACAAGGCCGTCCACATAGCGTCTGTGTGTCGGCATAGGATCAGGCCACGAAGGTCCGAGGTCCTCTTTCTTTACGACGTGTACGTTAATCGTATGCTCCTGATCTGTGATGCATTCCATCTCTATGGTTGAACCGAGCTGTTTAGCAAGCCTAGCTCTGTTGGCAATTGCAACAGGCGCCGCTTCGTTTATGTCATCATCATCCATTATCGAGAGGCGGAGTCCTTTGACGCCCTCTCCCGAATCCGCATCAAACGACTCATACCTTGTAGTATACAGGTTGGGAACCCCGAGTTTATCCAGCATGTCTATCGATAAGTACGGGATCTCGTCTCTGTGTATATTAAAGATTTTGTCTTTTCCTGAGTATTTTATTTTCATAGTTGTCAGAAAGTAAACCTCGTGTAGTTCATGTTAAGTATGTATTGGTACTCGACGCTCTTGGCGAGTTTGCGCATCAGAGCATAATTATTGGTAATGAGTTTGTCCGTTTCTTCGTTCTTATCCAGCGCTATGCATCTGCCATCGTCCATGGCGACGAAAACCGCCTCATCCTTTCCTTTGAACCTCACCATTATCTCTACGCTGACACAGTCATCGATATCCCCGAGCATTGTCGCCAATGCCTGCGAAACACTCTCGTCATCGTCCTTCAGTTTGTGCATATCTTCGTGAAGTCTTTTATCTATATTTATTTTGCCTTTTAGGCCTGTTTTCTCAGCCTGTTGGACATATGCCACCATCTCTTCCATACAAAGCGCAACTCGGTATGAAATCTTTTGATTTATTCCGTGTCCATCGGCATATTTTCTGATCTCCCTTGATGCCTCGACGGCATCTTCCGGTCTGACGGTCATGTAAAAGACTTTGTCTTCTCTTTTTTCTTCGGCTTCCTTGCGATCCTTTTCCTTCCAATACTTATATCTGAGACTTGCAAGCGTAAATAGTGTAATCTCGGTAAGAGGATATGACAGGAAGATGAATGGAGCCGGTGCTATCTTGAATAAAATGTAGCCGTAAAGCGGAAGTGTGGCATTACCCACAATGGTCAGCACCGTTGCATATTTTGAATCTTTGCGGTTGGTCAGATACATCCTGATCAGTATGGTAAATCCGCATATCGCTATCATAGGAGCATATAAACGAACAGCGAGTTCTCCGCCGTCCGGTATATCATGCACTCCGTTTATAGTGTAGAACCAATCCGGTCTGATCTCTATTACCAAAAAAGCGAGCGCGCCGAATATGAAATCCAGAATCGAGCCCTGGCGCATCAGGATTTTGAGACCTTCTTTATCATCACCGCCGGCATAGAGTCCCATCATAGGTCTTACGCTTGCGCTTACCCCGCTGACGAGTACGTTCGCGACGCTAAAGCAAAGAGTAGTTACTCCTTTGATGGCACCACCCGGAGCTCCGAAAGCGGCAAGGATAATTTTCATAATGAGGTAACTTTGTAGTGCCAGCATCAGATTGTTTGTGCTGTCAGGCACTCCGACTCCGAGAAGCTCCATCACCTCTCTTATGCTGACTTTCTTTTTGCTACTCTTGTACATATCCGTGCAGCGAATCATATATATTACGGTGGCGCTGCATCTCAGCACGTTTGCACATGCAGTACCAAAACCCGCACCGGCGACTCCGATATCCAAAACTCCCATGAAGAACAGATCGAACAGGAGGTTTGCTATACCCTCCATCAATGAAAGCTTCATCAGCACCTTCATCTTGCCTGCTATCTGAAGCTGATATGTACCCACTGCGGATACTATTCCGAGAGGCGTGCAAAGCATTATGCCGACTGCATACTGCATCGTCATCGCGAAGATTTCGTCTGACAGACCGTAAGATTTTATAACAAGCCAAACCACCGGAATCTGCACGATTGAAGCTACGACCGCCGTGAGTATCATGGCGCGAAGCGCTATGCCCTTGACATTGTCGAGCTCCGCCTGATCATTTTTACCCATTGCGGTTGCAAGGCTTATCGAGATGGCGCTTGAGGCCAGCATCGTTATGGCTCCTGTCAAAACTGATACAGGATAGAAAATGTTAATCGAAGCGAGTGCGTCTGTGCCGACGAGATTTCCCGCCACGACTCCGTCCACCGTGATGAGCAGCAGAGTCGACAGGTTTGTCATCAGCATCGCAGGGATGTACTCCTTCAGCTTATGCCAACTGAGGTTTCCCATGCGTTTAAATTGTCGCAAACTTGCTTTTTCTCTCTCTTCCATTATTTATTACTTCTGATTAATTGCTGTCTTGCGTTTGGAACGGACTGTTGACCGCACCTTCTCCAATCTTATCAAGATAGCTGTATAGATTCTGATATCCCTGGACTTCATCAGGAATATCTACGTTGAACTGTACGTCGGATGGGTATATGGCTACAAATCTCTTATTCGTGTTCTTACCCACGCCCGCGACACGATTCTTTATCGGCAAATCCTTATAACTGTCATCATTAATATCGTAAGCCTTAATCGTTACCAGCACTCCGCCTTCTTTCAGACCATTATCTCTCGTTGGCACGTAGAATATATGGAAGCTGTCTGCAGATGTTTGCTCAAATCCCCACTCGCTGTTGTTAGGCATGGTCAGCAGGAAGTCATTTCCATAGAGATAAGTCATGCCGTTTGCGTTATTCTCCCAGAGATTATCCAGTATGGAGTACTTACCGTCATTGATGAAATTGCCGCTCATGTGATTATCTTTTTCGGCATCGTACGACTTTCCGGAGCCTCCGCTGTTTGTGGTATCGTGCATGGCTTCTGCAGGACCGGCATTTTCCTCTATGAGTTTGTCGATATACGATTTCAGCGATGAGAGATTTTCAACCTCGTATCTGTTGCCGTCCTCGAGCACGAGTATATCTCCTTCGAAAGAGAATGTCGGGCTCTTATCTCCTGCCACAATTTTAATTCCCAGGTCGTCATCCGCGGTGGACTTATCGGTCTCTTCCTTTATTGAGACCTCTTTGAGCCTCAGGATGATATCCTCAATCTGCGTAGCATCTTCGGTGCTTTCAATCGTCGAGCCTCCTTCCGTAGCTCTGCTGTATTCAATCGAAGTGACATCTGCGGCATTAATCTCAGACAAAGTCTTCATAGCAGGCCAATCAGGCTCGCTGCTGCCGCACGATGCGAGTGTCGTGGTTATTATCATCAGAAGAATAAGAGTCATCACACAACTTTTCTTAATAGTTATATTCATATCAGTTACCTCTCTTCCCTCAAATATTTTACCACTTATATGATACACCATAACAGATACACTTTGGTTAGAAAAAGCTCCGCGTGTGGCGGAGCAAATATCTTTATTTTCTGCTTGATGCATCTACGATGCGTACGGCTTCGCCCGCGATTTCGCGGAGCCTCTCTCTCTCGTCCGAGAGATAGAGGTAGCCCAGCAGGGCTTCGAAGCCGGTAGCTATCTTATAATCCTTCGGATCCGCATGCTGAGGACGCGACATAGTGCGGTGATTCCTGGCTCTTTTATATATTCGCTCCTCTTCCTCTGTGAGAAAACCGGAAGCTATCATGGCCTTGGCCGCCTTGGCCTGCCCTGCCGCAGAGACATATCTCACTGCGGTGTGATGAGCCCTGCCTACATCACCGGGTTTATCGCTGACTATCTTCTCACGCACAACTACCTCGAAGACAGCGTCCCCGAGGTAAGCCAATGTCGTTGTGTTGATTCTGTTGATTTCCGCTTTTGTCATCTAGTTTCTGATAATCTGAACGCCCTGCGGGGTGTCTTTTAGTGTGATGCCCATGGCTGCGAGTTTGTCGCGAATCTCATCTGCTTTGGCCCAGTTCTTCTCAGCTCTTGCCGCCTGACGTTCATCGATGAGAGCCTGGATGTCGTCACCGAGTCCGGCCTCTTCATCTTCCTGTGTGAATATGCCGAGCACGTCGGTGAGTTCTTTGATCTTTGCAAGTGCAGCCTCGGCATAGGATTTAGATGTTCCGTCCTTGACCTCAAGATTGATGTCCGATACGAGTTCGAAAATGGCAGCGATTCCGTCCGCAGTGTTGAGGTCGTCGTCCATAACCTCGATGAACTTCTCTTTGTGCTTATCCAGCGCAGCGAGCTTATCCGCTTCGTTTTCGATAGCATCGTCCGTTCCGTTTGCCATGAGGAACTCCAGCGTCTCAATTGCGGTGGCAATTCTGTCGTAGCCCTGTTTGGACTGCTCCATCAGAGAGTCCGAGAAATTGATAGGGCTTCTGTAGTGACCCGAGAGCAGGAAGAATCTAATAACGTCTCCGCTGTAGTGCTCCCTGATGTCCCTGACTGTAAAGAAGTTGCCGAGAGACTTGGACATTTTCTTTCCGTCCACGTTGATGTATCCGTTGTGCATCCAGTAGTGGGCAAACTCAGCATCGTTGCAAGCCTCCGACTGTGCTATTTCATTCTCGTGATGCGGGAATGTGAGGTCCTGTCCGCCGCCGTGAATGTCTATAGTCGTGCCGAGGTGTTTCTTGGCCATAGTCGAGCACTCGATGTGCCAGCCCGGTCTTCCCATGCCCCATGGCGACTCCCATGCGATTTCGGATTCCTCTTTGCGAGCTTTCCAAAGCGCGAAGTCCAGAGGGTCTTTTTTGACCTCTCCGATTGCGATTCTCGCACCGCTCTCGAGATCGTCTATGTTCTGTCCGGACAGTTTACCGTAGTCGTGGAAGTGACGGGTCGAGTAGTATACGTCGCCGTCAGCCTCGTAAGCGTAACCCTTGTCTATGAGGGTCTGCACGAAGTCGATGATCTCAGGAATGTGTTCCGATACTTTAGGATGCACATCCGCCTTCATCACGCCGAGAGCCTCTGCATCATCGAAGTATTCCTTGATATATTTCTCGGACACTTCAGGTGCAGTGATTCCCTCTTCCTTGGCCTTATTGATGATCTTGTCATCAACATCCGTGAAATTCTGCACGAACTTAACCTCGTAGCCTCTGAATTTGAAATACCTTCTGAGGGTATCGAAGACTACGAAAGGTCTGGCATTACCTATATGAAAAAAGTTGTACACGGTCGGGCCGCAGACATACATCTTAACTTTACCCGGCTCAATCGGCACGAACTCTTCTTTCCTATTAGTTAAAGTGTTATAAACTTGCATACTACTTTTACCTCCAGATTACTAATTATACACCGAGAACCGCTCCCATGCATCCCATTATCAGCAGCACGAATATCGGCGATTTTTTATATCGCACCATGAGCAGCACGGTCAGTGCCAACATCACAAGCGATATGATATCTACCGGCAGTCCGAAGAAGTTTCCGGCAAATCCTTGCATTATGTCCGCGCCGAGTTTTGTCAGCAGTCCGCGTCCGAGACGACCTTCTCCTGCGACAGCAGGTGCTATCAGGGTGACTGCGGCGGCGCCTATGAGACCTATGGTTGCGGGTCTTATGCCGTCCATCGCACCATTCACCCACTTGCTGTCTTTGAATTGCTTGAGCATGCGGCAGACCAGACTCATTATTATGAATTCCGGCAGCACGACTCCGAAAGTGGCCGCCGCAGCTCCGGCGAGCCCCGCCGCTTCAAAGCCGACGTAAGTCGCCGTGTTGACCGCGAGAGGTCCCGGCGTAATCTGCGAGATTGCGACTATATTGGCAAATGTCTCGCGGCTCATATCGAGGAATGGCTGTATGCTGTCGTAGATGAGTCTTACGATGGCAAGCCCTCCCCCGAATCCGAGAAGTCCTACCTTTGCGAAGGCAGCGAAGAGTCTGAGATATATCATTCTTCGTCACCTCCCGAGAGCGTCACTGCTATTCCGAGTATTATGAAGAGCAATATGACATAAGCCGTATTGACATTAAACACCGCAATGAGGACAAATGCGAGCACAGCCGCTGCGGCCGTCCATTTGCCTTTAATAACTTTAGGTGCGAGCTGTATGATCGCTACCACGACTAGCCCGAGAGCCGCTACTCTGAAACCCGCCATCGCACCTGCGACATATGGATTGTCGCTGATGGAAGTCAGGAATTTCGCGATGATAAGTATCATGATAAATGACGGCATCACGACGGATATCGTGGCTACAACAGAGCCGAGCAGGCCCTTTCTCTTGAATCCCACGTAAGTCGCCATGTTAACCGCGATGATACCCGGCAGTCCTTGGCAGACAGCAACGGCGTCCACGAACTCCTCTTCCGTAAACCACTTCTTCTCATTAATCAGAGAATTCTGAAGCAGAGGGAGCATGGCAATGCCGCCGCCTATTGTAAAGGCGCCGAGTTTAAAGAATATAGCTGCCAATTCAATCAATGTGCTCATAACTATATTATTTTACAACAGTCTGCCGCTTTTACAAAGTCCCGGAATCAAGCGAAAACGACCTACCAAAGTAGGTCGTCTCCGCTCGTTACACTTTATGTTACACGGTTTCGTGAAGGTTAAAACCGGTTAAACAAATTTAGTCGTCGTCATCGTCATCATCATCGTCATCGTCGTCATATTTAGGCTTACTCTGTTTCTTTGGAGTCGACGCCGGACGATCGTCGTCATCATCATCGTCGTCATCGTCATCACGATATGTCGTGGAACTCTTACTGCCCGATGATCCGCTCTTCGAAGATGATTTGCCTCCGCTGCCACCAGGTGCAGTATAGACAGGATCGTATTCTTTATCAGACGACACTACATTTCCGTTATATGCATTTACATCGCACTCGTATTCGTAGTCTCCTGCTCTGAATGAAACCTCGTATATAAGTACTCCGCGCTCTACATCGAACTCGTACTTTATATTTGTCACATCGCTCTTGTTCAAGCCCACTTTTTTAAGCGCTGCAGCAAGGGCTTTCTCCTCGCCTATATACTGACTCGATTCAGCATTTCCGTACGATGTGGTTTTTGTTACTCCCCTCTTTTGTCCGAGGAGTATGAGTTCCTGAGTCTTGAGTCCAAGGAGATCCGCCTCTGTCATCTTGGTGCTTCCCGTATTCATGAGGTTTTTGATCAGCCAGGCCTTGCCCATGGATATTCCGTTCTCATCGGCAAACTTCCTGATTGCTTCGTCGTTTGCTCCGTACTGTCCGAGCACGGCCGCAGCTATCTCAGTGTTCTCAAGATATTCATTTACATTCTTTGAGAGTCTCTCTTCTATCTCCGTTCCGCGTTTCTCATCATCTGCACTTACAGATAGCAGTATGGAGTTGGACAAATCAGTAAGGTAGCCGTGAGTGAGCATTGATCCCACGATGGCATTGCATGCGACATCTATATCGCTGCCTTTGAGGTCCATGTCTGCGAGTATTTCCTTACCCTCGTCATTGACCGGCTTTGCCTCAATTACTCGTTCCTTGGAATTTATCTTAATTTCTATGCCCGGGTTTACGTCCATGCTGACCAGGGCAAGAGGAGTTCTCGATGTCACAAAAGATAATCCTGCGACCACTACCATCAGCGATGCTGCGATGCTTGCGATTCTGCGCCATGGCATCTGAGCCTTGCTCTTAACAGGAACCCACTTATCTGCTGTATCCGCCTCATCTTTTGCGATTACATCGTGCATCAGTTCCTTTGGCTCATCTGTAATATTCAGCTCCGCCATAAGACTTTCGAGTATGTCAGGGGTAGTGTTTTCAACGGCAGCATTCAGGCTTTCAAGTATCATTTTTTCTGTCATTGCTCTCCCCCTTTCTCCTCAAATTCTTTCTTTAACTTCTTTATCGTTCTGTTATATTTCGACAGCACCGTTCCCGTCGGGAGTTCTAATATCTCCGCGATCTCGCGATGCTTCATGCCGGTCAGAGAGTGCAGTATAACTATTTGCCGCTCCTCAAAATCCAGAGTGGATAGTGCCTCTTGCAAGATGACTTTATCAAGTATGGAGCCGGATTCATCCGTGCGGACCAAGTCTTCGTACTCGGAGAGATCCTCGCACACACTTCCGGCTCTGATTTTGCTGTAGCACAGATTCTTTACTATCGTAAGGATCCATGCCAGAGGCTTACCCATAGGCTTATATGTGACCGCAGCTGTGTACACTTTGATGAATGTGTCGTGCATCACATCCTCGGCATCGTGCTTGTTTTTGAGTATCGACAGCGCGAACCCGTACACAGCTGATGAGGTCTGTTCATATAGTTCTTTGAACGCTGCCCCATCTCCGGCAGCCATTCGAATGATTAAATTTTCATCAATCGTCGTAGTCATTGTCATCGTCGTCATCCCAGTAGCCGTATGCGCTCTGAGCAGGGTTTGGTTTCGTATAACTTACCTTCCAATTATATTCTATAACCTTACCGGTTGGTGCAAGTATTTCAACTTCGTATGAATAATTTCCGTTTCTGAACTTTATCTCGTATGTGCCTTTTCCGTCATCGTATTCATACTTGCATGTACCGCTCATTACCACTGCGAGGCTGACTCCTGCCTTCTTTGCAGCTTTCTTCATGGCTTTGGTTCTGCTGATTTTCTTTCTTGAACGGTTCTTTCTGTACTTGTAATCCACCGATTTCTCTACAATTGTACCTGTAGATGCCGCAATTTCGTACTCGTATTTTGCACCGTTCTTCTTGCTTTTGAACTTTACTTCGAATACGCCGTCTTCTCCGTCATACTTTACTCTCATGCGGCTTGCTTTCTTTGCAGACACTTTCGCGTTCTTGAGTGCGATGCTCTTCGCTTTACTTGCAGTGATATCTGCCGCAAATACAGATGCACTCATGGCCATTACCATTATCAAGGCCACTACTAATCTCGTTACTCTTCTCATAATGCACCTCCTATTATTTATCGTCACAGTTATTCTTCAAGCATTTCTTAATTGCTCTTCTATTAGGTTAACGTCGCAGGGGGTCGTTTTATTGCATCATATTTAAAAATTTTTAAAAAAATGTGAAAGCTGCTATGAGCCTTCACATCCTTTCATTAATATATGTCGTCAAATTTCAGTCTGTCATTTGGATTAGTGAGCGTTGACTGTCTCCTCCGGGAGATTCTTGAAGAGATATCTGCCGTCTCCTTCGAGGTCTACGAGAGCCTTAGCTTTTGTGATAGCCTCTTCGACTGTCATAGTCTCTACATTGTCCTCACGGCGGAGCTTGTACTCGACCTTACCCTCGCCTGCGAGTTTACCTACGGTGATTCTGATAGGAATTCCGATGAGGTCTGCGTCGTTGAACTTAA
>CADAJM010000005.1 GCA_902788245.1 uncultured Eubacteriales bacterium
AATCATCTGTTATTGGTGATTCGTCATTTCCCGTTGAATCTTCGGCTGTGTTGCTACATGCAGAAAGCGCAGCGATCCCTACAACAAAGGCACAAACCAGTGTCATTCTCAGTAGTGTTTTGTAGGTTGTTGTCATTTTTCGATCCTTCCGTATTCATTAAATTGCTAACCATCGTCGCCATGTATATAAGTTGATTATAATACATTTCAAAATGATGATATACTTTTATAAACAAATACGGAGTTTGCCGAGGTAAAAGAAGAGGTAGTCACAGAAGAAGAGGGAAACAGTATGGAATACAGAAAACTCGGAAATACAGGACTTGAAGTGAGCATAATTGCTCTTGGTTGTGAGGCATTTGTAGAGGATAACAGCAATGCAAAGAAGTTCCTGGATATGGCGGAAGAGGCAGGGGTAAATTACTTCGATCTTTTCTCACCTGATCCTGCTGCGCGCTCTGCACTGGGTGAGGCACTTAAAGGAAGAAGGGAGAAATTTATAATACAGTCTCATATTTCGTCAGTCTGGAAGAACGGCCAGTATGAGAGATCTCGCGATCTTAATGATGTAAAGGCAGCATTCGAGGACTCTCTTGGAAGATTGGGGACTGACTACATAGATGTAGGTATGATTCACTACTGCGACGCGTATGCGGATTGGCAGACCATAAAGGATAACGGAATTGTGGATTATGCAAAGGAGCTGAAGGCACAGGGAAAGATTAAGCATATTGGACTGTCGTCTCATAATCCGAAGGTCGCTATGAAAGCGGTTGAGGAAGGTGATATAGAAGTTCTGATGTTCAGCGTAAATTATGTATACGATATGCTGCCGGGCACGGAAAACATCGATGATCTCTGGGCAGATGAGGTCTATGAAGGCGGCTTCAAGAATATGGATCCGGACAGGCAGCGCCTGTATGAGCTCTGCGAGAGCATCGGCGTAGGCATTACAGTCATGAAGGCCTTCGCCGGCGGAGACATATTAGATGAAAAACTGTCTCCGGCAGGCGCTGCCCTCACGGTTCCTCAGTGCATAAGCTATGCGCTTTCAAGACCCGCCGTTGCGACTGTCTGCACCGGAGCAAGGAATACGGATCAACTCGAGGAGAGCATCAGATATGTAGATGCGAGCGAGGAAGAAAAGGATTATGCGGAGGCCTTTGCGAATTTTCCGAGAGTGAGCTGGAGCGGACACTGCATGTATTGCACGCATTGCCATCCTTGCCCTGCGGAGATCAATATAGCGGATGTGATGAAGTTTCTCAATCTTGCAGTTGCCCACAACGAGTCGAACGGAATCAGAGAAGGCAGCGCGGAGTTTCGTTTGCCGGATACGGAGAGAGGGCATTACGAGGCGCTGCAAAAACATGCGAGCGATTGTCTGCAATGCGGCCTTTGTGAGTCACGCTGCCCATTTGATGTAGAAATACGAAAGAATATGGATAGAGCAGAGGCGATATTTGGCCTCTAGACAGAGCATGAATGGTTTGAATGGAAAAGCAAAATTCGAAACATAAAGGAGGCGGGCAAATGAAATACGGTGATATAACTAATAATAAGGAAATACAGGAGTACTATAAAAAGGGGAATTCAATACTTGCGTCTCTGGGATTTACGGATCACTCTGTGGCACATACAACTCTTGTGGCAAAGAACGCCGCAGAGATACTCCAGGCTTTCGGATATGACAAGCATGACATAGAACTGGTTAAAATTGCAGGCTTCATGCATGACATCGGAAACGTCATAAATCGGAGTCATCATGCAGAGTACGGAGCTTTGCTTGCAAACGAGATATTGAAAGAGGAGGACCTGCCTGTTGAAGACCGCGTGCAAATAGTGTCTGCAATAGCCAATCACGACGAGTCCACCGGCGTGGCTTCCGATCCGATTACAGCGGCACTGATAATTGCCGATAAGTCAGATGTAAGAAGGAGCAGAGTAAGGCGCAAAGACCCGATGATGTATGATATACATGACAGGGTTAATCACGCGGTTACGGAGGCAAAGCTCGAGTGCATCCCCGAGGACAAACTCATAGTGCTTCACATAACCATCGATGAAGATTCGTGCACCATGTATGAATACTTTGATATTTTCTTAAGTCGAATGAGCATGTGCTCACGTGCAGCCAGAGTCCTGGATGCGCAGTTCTCACTAAATGTGAACGGACGCAAGGTGCTGTAGGCTGAAATGAGATGCGAAGATCAAGGCGACGCTGATAATCTTGACGCTGCGCCGATGCAGATGATATCATCAAAGCAACTTAACTATTGTGATGAAAAGGAGAAAAGATATGGATTTTTCAAGCATTGTAGATGAACTCAAAAAGGCAGCTGATGAACTGCTCGAGAAAACTGACGTTGATGAGAAGGCAGTTGCAAAGTATAAAGAGCTTAAAGAAAAGGCTGAGGCTTATATGGCTGAAACCGACGTTGATGAAAAGCTTAAAGAGAAAGCAAAGAGCGTTCTGGATAAGACAGACATCGATGAGAAAATTGCCGGTAAGGTAGGCGAGTTCAAGGACCTTCTCAAGTAATTAATCTGAACTTGAAAGAGTACATAAAGACCACGGACTTCAAACAGTCCGTGGTCTTTTGTTACTATTCTGCCTGCAGAAGTTTATTTGTTGAATTTGAAGCTATGAATTTCTGCGCTACCGTCTACGCCGTAGATATAGTTGCCGATGTACGGGCTTCTGAGTATCTGCACGGCATCTAGTTTGTGCTGATCGTAGACTTCGATTTTGTTTCCCTCGGCTCCGAATACCAGGACTCCTGTTTCGCTTTTAGGCTCCGGCATAGCTGTGACATCTTCAGTTTCTTCTGCGATTTCCGCATCTTCTATGAGAATGTCCGCTCCGCCGTAGTTCCAGATGTTATACGGAAGGGCGTAGTAGCCGGCTTTCTTGTTAACCGTTAGGGCGAGGTGACTCATCTGAGCCGGACTTTCCATGTTTTCGAACTCCTTGCTGTCCAGCACTTTAGGCTCGGACGGATTTGAGATGTCGAAGAGGGCGAGTTTGAGGCCCGATGCGTACTGACCGCCGTAGCCGTTGTCTCCCGTTGCGTGGCCTATGCCGAGCAGGCGAGTTTCGTCAATCGGAACGAGCAGGCTCGAGAATCCGTCTATCTTTACTTCTCCGTCGATGCGTGGATTTGCAGGGTCGGAGAGGTCCATGATGAAGAGCGGATCGATGGCTTCGTATGTGATGACATAGGCTTTGTCTCCCATAAATCTCACGGCTTTGATGCTCTCGTCTCTGGCGAAACCCGCTATCTTGCCGACTTCGTTCAGCTTATCATCGAGAACATAGAGATTGTTTACATCGATACCGCCTCTCTCGCTTGTGGTAGCTATGCGGAAATATCCGTCGTGCTCATCCATGGAGAATTGATTGTCGATGTATCCGCGTACTGATGTCGTTCCGTTGAACTTTATCTTAAGGCCATCAAGCGATGCTCTGATTATCCTTGTGGATGCGGAGTCCGTCTTGTCATCCCACTCGTTTACGCTCACGTAGAGATTGTGATTGTTGCAATAGATATCCTCGCTTGCACCCATGACTGCCTTGGTCTTGGAGCGGCCCTCGGCACCGGATGAAGTATCCACAGCACTCAGGATTATGTAAGATCCGGTCTGAGGGTTTGGAACGCAGGAGATATCTGAAGGGGACATCTCTTTATATTCACCGTCCACTGTGCATTTCGGAACGATGTATCCGTCATATGCATATGTATTGGTGACCAGATATACATAGTCTCCGACCATGCGGCTTGACACGACGTGGTCTCCGCTCTGGCGGAACTCGTTAATAACTTTAGGTGCGCTGCGGTCTGTGATGTCGTAGCTGACTATGGCTATATATCCCATATCAGCGTCATCGTATACTCTGCCGACTGCCACCAGGGTATCTCCTTTGAGGAAGATGTCCTGAATGTATTGCTCGACGCCGTTATTTCCTATGGTAGAGACTTTCTTGGTCTTGCCGTCTGCAGTTTCGTAGATAATGACTTCCCGCTTGTTGTTTACAGCATATATATATCTGCCGTCTACCTTGACGATATCTGCCTCGTCCACATCCTCTACCTGAAGGTAGGTGTCACTGTGGTCTGCGCCTGCAGTCCCTGCGGTGCTGCTTGAAGCAGCGCCTTTTGCGCCGCCTGCTGCATTCATGGAAGGTTCGGCAGACATCTCCATATCTGAATCCTCGGTGGCAAACTCTTCAATCTGACCGCTGCCGTATCCGAAATGAAAGCGATCTGTAAGCGGAGTTCTGTTCAAACTCTTTATTATGCGCTCGATTTCTCCCTTGCTCTTGAACGTGTGGAGTTCTCCGCCCTTGGCTGAAGTATCCGGCATAAAGAGCTCCGAGTAGTAGAGCCTCGGGATGCTGACTACGGCCAGCACGGCGCAGGCGGCGAGAGCGACCCAGCGGAGAGCTCTCGGGCGGCGGCCGCCCGTTTTCCATTTCTTATCTCCGGACGCGCCGCCGGAAGCTGCGTCCTTATCCGAACCGGACGCAGCTTTCGCCTGCGAAGAAGATCCGGATTCGAGGGCCTCTATCTTGGACATAATCGCATCCTCGGAGAGGGATTCCGGAGCTTTGATGTCGTCAGATGCGAACAACTCGCTTATATATTCTCTGTTATTTAGTTCTTTGCTTTCTTTGTTCTTCATTTTTTTACTCCGCTCGATGTAGAAGTTATGAAAGGAATTCGCGCATTTTGGCGAGGCTCCTGGAGAGTTTGGATCTTACAGCACCCGCAGTAAGATCAGTAGTCTTTGCTATTTCCTTGCTGCTCAGCCCTCCTATGACAGAGAGGAGAACAATACTTCTCTCTTCGTCGCTTAAAATGCTCATGGCCTCGCTGAGCTCTGTGGAAAGGGAGCCGGGAACATAGGCAGTGCCTGACAGATCTCCGAGAGTTTCTTCGGCTGACTTGGCTCTGTCGAGTTTCTCGCGATTTTTTATCATTTTTTTGATATGTGAATTACAGGTGTTGGCCAGGATGCTGAAGATCCAAGAACCAAACGCATTCTCATCGCGAAGCTTCGCTATACTCTGCCAGGCAGCGAGCACGGCATCTGACACCGCATCCTCTGCATCCTCCGGGTTACCCAGTCGGTACAGAGCATAGCGGTACAGTTTGTCCTTATGTTCGCCGTACAGCCGGCAGAATTCTTCCTTTGTAATATCTTTTTTCACTTTTAATACCTCGTGTGTATCTCGAGCGCTCTCATATATATAGTATCTCAAAAAGACTAAAGTGTTGCACAGGATTCATATTTTTTTCTTAATCAGAAGTGGGCGCATAATAATACAAAATTTTTTATAAATTCCCTTGCATAAATATTCATATCTTGTTATTATCTTGCGTGTAGAATAATTGTATTATAAAAGGAGAGAACAATATCATGAAAAAGAAATCACTTGCACTTTTACTTACACTTGCTATGGTATTCGCATTTGCACTCAGCGCATGCGGAGGCGGAAGCGGAACCGAAGAGAGCGCTGAGGACATCGCAGGCGGAGATCCGTTGATCGTTGTAACCGAAGCTACATTCGCACCTTTCGAGTTTACTGAGGACGGAGATGATGCCATCGTCGGATTCGACGTTGACATGATGGAAGAAATCGCAGCTGACCAGGGTCTCATAATTCAGTGGAAGAACCTCGAGTTCGATTCACTCATCCCGGCGCTTCAGTCAGATCAGGGCGACATCATCTGTGCAGGAATGAATAAACTTGCAGGCGACCGTGCTGAGAAAGTTGACTTCGGCGACACATATTACGAGAGCGATCTCATGCTGCTCGTTAAGGCAGACAGCAATCTCACGGGAATCGACGCTGTTACTTCAGATATGAAGCTTGCCAGCCAGATCGGAACAACAGGCGGTGACTACGTACAGGCTCTTAAGGAAGAGGGCAAAATCGCAGAAGGCGTGGTGCTCAATCAGTGGACAGACTGCTATCTGCAGATGCAGAACGGTGACGTTGACGGCGTTGTTGTAGACATGCCTGTAGGAAACTCCTACCTCAATGAGCACGGCGATATCGCTAAGTTCGCAGGCGAGAAGTTCGGCGATCACGAAGAAATGGCATTTGCCGTTCAGAAGGGCAACACAGAGCTTCTCGACAAACTCAATACAGGTCTTGCAAATCTCAAAGAGAACGGCAAGTATGATGAGCTTGTAGAAAAGTGGTTCAAATAAACTTACGAAGAATAAATAAAGCGAGGGGAATAATATATGGGAGTTTATCTTAAAGGATTTCTCATCGCTTGCAAGGGCATACCGGCTACGGTCGGAGTGAGCATGATAGCAATCATTTTGGGAGCAGCGCTTGGGCTGCTCCTTGCCTTGTGTTCACAGACCAAAAGCAAGGCCTTGCAGGTGATAGCTAAAATATATGTAGATGTGGTGCGCGGCACACCTATGCTCGTGCAGGCGCTCATCATGGCCTACGGTGTTCCGTGGCTCATTCAGACATGGGGCGTAAATTTTACATGGCCGTCGCTGGTAATCCCGGCTACTATGGTATGCGGACTTAATTCCGCTGCATATCTGTCCGAAGTAATCAGATCCGGTATTCAGGCCATAGACAAAGGCCAGATGGAAGCGGCGCGTTCGCTTGGAATGACACACGGAATGGCAATGAGACTGGTAATCATACCTCAGGCAATCAGAATAATTCTGCCGGCGTTCGCAAACGAGTTTGTAACGCTAATTAAAGAGACTTCCGTGCTCGGATATGTAGGGGTAATCGAGATACTCAGAAGAGGACAGCTCTGGAATGCGTCCTCATTTGAGACTTTCCCTGCGTATATCGGAGTTGCGCTTGCATATATGATACTGACAATTCCTCTGTCCAAGATTATTAACGGATATGAGAGGAAGATGGCCAGGAAGGAGGCTGCGTAAGATGATAGAAGTTAGGAACTTGAAGAAGAGTTTCGGAGATCTGCACGTGCTGAAAGGCATAGACCAGACCGTAAATGACGGAGAAGTTCTCTGCATCGTCGGACCGTCGGGCTCCGGCAAATCTACCATGCTCAGATGCATCAACAGACTTGAAGAGCCGAGCAGCGGAGAGATATATATCGACGGTGAACTGATAACGGAAAACAATATAGATAAGGTCAGAACCAAAATGGGAATGGTATTCCAGTCGTTCAACCTGTTCCCACATAAATCGGTAATCGAGAATCTCACAATCGGACCTGTGAACGTAAAGGGAGTAAAAGAGGAAGAAGCCAGGGCAAAGGGAATGAAACTCCTGGAGCGCGTCGGCCTTGCGGAAAAAGCGGAGGAATATCCGAGGATGCTTTCCGGAGGTCAGCAGCAGAGGGTTGCCATCGCAAGAGCGCTCGCGATGGATCCTGAGGTAATGCTGTTCGACGAGCCTACGAGCGCTCTCGACCCTGAAATGGTCGGCGAGGTATTGGACGTAATGAAAGACCTCGCGCGCGATGGCATGACCATGGTAGTGGTAACCCACGAGATGGGATTCGCCAAGGAAGTGGCCGACAAGGTGATCTTCATGGACGATGGCTATATAGTAGAGGAAGGAAGCCCGCAGGCGGTTCTTGAGAATCCTCAGATGGAAAGAACCAAGGATTTCCTATCAAAGGTGTTAATATAGCAATATATGCCATTTAATGAGAAGAATATGTTTACTTAAGAGACGGCGGTAGATCCGCTGTCTTTTTTTAAAAAGTTATTGATTTAGTCGAACGACTATATTATAATGTGCTCAGAGAAAATATAGTCGTACGCAGATATTTATATTAATGAAACGGTAATTTAGCCGTTCGACTATACTCGAAACAGTTTATAAGACGTTGGGCAGCAATCAATTATTTGATTGCCTTTTGGCTTTGGAGGAATTTGTTTTGAAGACGGTTCATACAAGTAAGGACATAGGGTCAGAGATAAGAAAAAGACGCAAAGAGCTGGGCTATACGCAGGGCTTTCTTGCGGATTATGTTGGCGTGAGCGCCAGTTTCCTGTCCGAACTCGAGAACGGCAAAGAAACCATACAGCTAAATAAACTAATGGATGTAATGAGCCTGCTCGGCATGGACATGTGCATCACCAGAAGAGGCGAATAGAGAATTGAGAAGACTCGATGTTGAAATTGAAATGATGGGCCGGCAGAAAGAAGTCGGCAGCATAACGGGTGATTCCGAGTTCACCGCGGTGTTTGCGTATTCCGAAGATTATATGAATTCCAGAGACGCAAAGCCTATATCCATCAGCCTGCCTCTCAGAAAAGAAGCCTACGGGCCGGAGCAGACCAGAAACTTCTTTGAAGGCCTGCTGCCGGAGGGATTCCTCAGGCGTACGGTCGCTAAAAATAACAGGGTGGATGCCGATGACTACCTGTCTCTTTTGGGCATGCTCGGCTCGGAATGCCTTGGCGCCATCACTCTGAAAGGAGACGACTATCAGTGGTTTGAGCCAAGCTACAGAAAGCTCGACGCAGATCTGATGTACGACCTTGCAGCAGAGGGGGCCACGAAGTCGGCAGATCTCGTAGTTGAGTCGCATCTGTCGCTCACGGGGGCTTCCGGAAAAATCGGAGTTTATCGTGATGATTCAGGAGACTGGTATCTTCCTATAGGTAATGCGCCGAGCACACATATATTAAAACAAAGTCACATAAGATATGACTTTATCGTGCAAAATGAGCAATTAGCTCTCATGACGGCAGAGGCCATGGGGATAGAAACCCCTCGCACCATCATCATTAACAATAGGAAGGCAGAAGTGGAGGATGAAGTCCTGCTTGCCACCGAAAGATATGATCGCACAATGGAGGGCAGTATCAAATCACTCTCGGGGATGCCTTGCCCGCTGAGACTTCATCAGGAGGACTTCGGACAGGCGCTCGGCATATCTGCGGCAAGCAAGTACGAAAGACATGGCGAACACCATATGAGGGACATGTTCAGGATACTGAGATCCCACTCGGCATCGCCTATAGATGATCAGATAAAACTCTGGGATATTATCATTTTCCACTATCTGATAGGAAATACAGACGGGCATATAAAGAATTTTTCACTCCTGTACGACAGTAAATTGAATTCGAAGAGACTTGCTCCTGCATATGACATAGTCAGCACTATAGTCTACGACACACATTCATCGGAGATGGCGTTCTCGATAGGCGGAGTGAGCGAGTGGAGCGAGCTTGGCAGAAGCGCATTTGAGAGGGCTGCCAAAGAATGCGGTCTCAACCAAAAGATATTCATGAAGCGCTTCGACGATATGGAAAAGAAATTCGATGAAGTGCTGCATGATGCGGCAGATAGGATGGCAGAAGAAGGCTACTCCGAAGCGCGCATGATTGCAGATACGATTACGGAGAAGAGGAAGAAATAATTGAATAAAAACGAATACAGAAAAGGTGCATTGTATGTATTGCTCTGCCAACTGATGTGGGGGTTCCTGCCCATTTATTGGCAGTCGCTGGAGCCGATTGAATCGTGGAAGATAGTGCTCTACCGCATACTCACGATGTTCATCTACTCATATATAGCGGCGCGATATGCCTACAGCAAGGAAGAGATATGGGCTTTGCTGGCGGATAAAAAGCAAGTCCTGAGATCCTTCGCCGCGGGTCTGATACTCACATTCAACTGGAGCTTGTACATCTGGGCCATGAACTCGGAGCGCGTTATACAGGCATCGATAGGATATTTCATAGAGCCTATCGTGATATGTGCATTCGGGATAGTGCTCTTTAAGGAGAAACTTACAAAATACAATATCACCGCAATGTGCCTGGCGCTCGTAGCCATAGTGATTATACTCGTGCATTTCGGTCAGCTGCCGGGTGTTGCGCTCGGACTTGCGATTTCCTGGGCTCTATACTCGGCCATTAAAAAAGCGTCGGATCAGCCACCGCTGATAGCACTTGTATATGAAACCATGCCGTACGCGGTACTTGCGACATTTGCAATTATATATATAGAAGCCAAGGGGATTGGAGCCATAAGCGTTCATGCGCCGAGACAGTATGCAATGCTATGGATAAGCGGACTTATGACGCTTATACCTGTCGCGCTGTTCGGATATGCCGCCAAGAAAACATCACTTCAGGTAATAGGCCTTGCGCAGTATGTGAGCCCAACCATTTCGCTGCTACTGGGTATATATATGTTCAAAGAACCGACGGACAAAGTGCAGATGATGGCACTCGGCATCATCTGGATAGGACTCATATTCTTCACCTACGGAGAGTTCTCGAATATGAAAGAACTCTCGGATAAAGGTGAGTGATAATAACGCAGTTAATAATTATTTCATAGATATAAACGCAGGTTATTTTAAGGAAGGAATCACAAACAATGATTGAATTCAAGAACGTTACCAAGAAATTCGGAAAGAATGTGGCTCTTGATGATGTGTCGATTCACATCAACAGGGGCGACTTCGTATTTCTTGTCGGACCGAGCGGAGCAGGAAAGACAACTTTCATCAGGCTCATACTCAAAGAACTCGATCCTGACAAAGGGAAGATACTGCTTTCCGGACAGGACATTACAAAACTCAGAAAACGCAAAGTGCCGGAAGTAAGACAGAAAATAGGAATGGTTTTCCAGGACTTCAGACTTCTGGAAAAGAAAACTGTATATGAGAATGTCGCATTTGCGATGGAAGTTTTGCATAAAAGCAGAAAGGAAATCAAGGAGAGGGTTCCTTATGTGCTCGAACTTGTGGACATACTGGACAAGGCCAACAGATACCCTGCAGAACTTTCGGCGGGCGAGCAGCAGAGAGTCGGTATTGCAAGGGCGCTGGCCAATCAGCCGAGAGTACTTATCTGCGACGAGCCTACCGGAAACCTGGACCCGGTAACGGCTATGGAGATAATGGCTCTGCTCGAACTTATCAATATAAGAGGAACTACTGTCGTGATGGTTACTCACGCAAGGGATATCGTAGATGCGATGAACAAGAGAGTAGTAGCCATTGATAACGGAAGAATAGTGTCAGACGGAGCAAGCGGCTATGTATTCAGAGACTTTGATGCAGAGGAGATGCCGGTTGATGCGTCGGATGCAAGACGCACTATTACAAGCATTTCGCGTCAAACGCTGACAGGGCTTTCGCCTCGCCAGACAATGACGAGTGTAAGTCAGCCTGTTAAAGTATCGGATGATGAAGTAGATGAGATGCTCGGTGAGTATCTGTACGGAGGGGAGGATATATATGAGTAGATTCGGATATAACCTCAAGCAGTCCTTCGTTCAGATGGGCAGAAATAAAGGAATGTATTTTACGACCATCCTGGCCATAACAGCCATGATGCTCATACTCGGGCTGTTTTTTACGGCATTTGTAAATGTAAATCTCTTTGCAAAGTCCATTGAGAAGGACTACAACGTAATTCAGATATATGTAAAGGAGGGTGCCACAGCCGAAGAAGTTCAGGCTCTCGGAGAATCCCTGGAGAAAATGGAAGGTATCGAGAAGGTTGAGTACGTCAGCAAGGCGGACGCCCTCGTAACCCTCAAAGACAGATGGGGTGAGAACGGGTATCTGTTGGATAACCTCCCGAAAAACCCGCTTCCGGATTCGTTTACGGTAAATGTAAAGGATAAAGATGCTGCCAACAAAGTCGCAGAAGAAGTGCCTCAGATGGCGGGCGTTGACGATATCGTCTACTACAGGGATACCATTGAGAAACTCGCGCAGCTCTCCAAATTCGTAGAGACCGGCTCGATAGTGGCTATGGCATTTCTCATAATCGTATCGATTATCATCGTAGCCAATACGATTAAATTGACCGTATTTAACAGAGAAAAAGAGATAGGTATTATGAAATACCTCGGTGCCACCAACAGTTTTGTCAGAGCGCCGTTCATACTGGGCGGAGTCATAGTCGGCATCATTTCAGCCTTGTGTGCAACCGGACTGACTTACCTAATCTACTCAAGAGTAGTGGGCATAGTCGGCGAGGATGCGACACGCATACTGTCGGTAGAGGTTGTACCGGCAGAGAAACTGACCATGGTACTCCTTGTGATGTTCATGGTTCTCGGCGTACTGATCGGATCCATCGGAAGTATGATCTCAATCAGAAGATTCCTGGATAAATAAGGATATCAAAAGGGTGATAAAATGAGTAATAAGAAACTTAAGAAGAAAAACTTAATACTTATCCTAATGCTGATTGCAGCGCTTTGCTCTGCCACTTTCTTCTCGTCATATGCGGTAACGCAGGAAGAAAAAGACGCAGCGCAAAAGGCAGCTAAAGAAGCTGCGGATCAGGCTGAAGCGAAAAAGAAAGAAGCCAAGGAGACGGCTAAAAAAGCGGCACAGGCAGTCAAGAATATCGAGGAGGCCGAGGCTAAGCTCGAGAGCCTTCAGGGTGAGATCGAGGCGACGAAAGCTCAAATTGAGGTTACCAAGGCTGATATTGCCAAGAAAGAAGAAGAAATGAAGGCCAAAGAGGCCGAAATCAAAGAGCAAAATGATGCATTGAACAACAGGCTCACTGCCATGTACAAGACGGGCAATGCCAGTTTTGTGGACGTAATACTTAATTCCGAGGACATAAGAGATCTTATGAACAATGTCGGAATGGTTCACAAAATACTCGAAAGCGACCAGGAACTCCTCAAGAAACTCCAAAAGGACTACGAGGAGTTGAAACAGATGAAAAAAGAGCTCGAGGAGCGTAAGGCTGCACTCGAGGAGCAGGAAATTGCACTCGTGGCTAAGGAAGCCGAAACGGAAGAACTCAAGAAACAATACCAGGCTGAAGCGGACAAACTCCACAAGCTTGAAGAACAGATGGAAGCAGAGGCGGCCGCTATGGCAGCCGAGGCTGCAGCGCTTCAGGCAGAGGCTGAGCGCATGCTGGTAGATGCCGGCGGAGATGTAACATTCACACCGGGTAAATATCAGTGGCCGACAAGGGCAAACTATGTAATCACATCCAATTACGGTTGGAGACGATGCCCGTTCCACGGCAGAGAGTTCCACAACGGACTCGACATCTGTCTCACCAGCGGAACGAACGGATCACCTGTGTATGCTGTCGCTGATGGCGTTGTCACCAGAGCATCATGGTACGGCGGATACGGAAATTGCATAATATACGCAATCGGAGGCGGATACAGCATACTTTGCGGCCACCTTAAAGGGTATAACTGCAAAAAGAACCAGGTCGTAAAAAAAGGACAGGTTATCGGCTATATTGGAAGCACGGGTAACTCCACGGGACCGCATCTGCATTTCACGGTATTCAAGGACGGAAGCGCCGTTAATCCATTCTCGCTGTACTAATGGGAGGATATTCTAACATTGCAGGATTTATCGACCGGTACAAAAGTTAATAATGCAATTCCGGACAAAGTACTCGAAATAATAAAATCAAGAGGAATAGGAGACGAGGAACTAGAAGAGTTTCTCGCTCCTAAGCCGAGATTGGCTTATGATCCATTCCTTCTCAGTAATATGAGAGAGGGAGTGGATTTATTGCTCAAAAATGTGGACGAAGGAAAGAATATAGTCATATACGGAGACTATGACGTTGACGGAATAACATCCACGGCTCTATTGATGAAGGTATTATCATGCCTTACGGATAAGGTCAGTTACTATATCCCATCAAGAATAGATGAGGGCTACGGATTGCACAGGGATGCGATAGATCGCATCAAAGCAAACGGAGGAGAGTTTATCGTCACAGTCGACTGCGGATCGGTATCCAAAGAGGAGACTGCATATGCTCACAGCCTGGGAATAGAGACCTTGGTGACGGATCATCATAATATTTCGGATGTAACAGCGGAGGGATTAGTAATAAACCCGAGGCTAAAAGAAGACGTATATCCGTTCAAAGGTCTTGCCGGTGTCGGAGTAGCGTATAAGCTCGCACTTGCCGTATCCAGGACCAGAGAGATTCCTTTATCTGTCATGGCAGAGATAATAGAGTTTGCCACAGTGGGTACAATTGCGGATATCATGCCGATGCTCGATGAAAACAGGACCATAGTTAAGGTCGGTCTCAGGAGCATACATCTCGGATGCAGAAATAAAGGACTGAGAGAGCTCATAGACAGATCATCTCTTGACTACAAGAGCATAAAAGCATCGGACATTTCGTTCGGAATTGCGCCTAAGATAAACGCTTCGGGAAGGATGGGAGATGCGACTCTAGGTGTCAAACTGCTTCTTTCGGATGATGAGCAGGAGATAAGGGATTGCTGCAATGCGCTCCTCGATGCCAACAGAGAGAGACGTAGACTCCAAGATGATGCTTTTGCAAAGGGGCTTTCGCTGATTGATTCTGAGATGAAAAGAGGAGACTTTCTGATGCTTGAGATTAACGATTCTCATGAAGGCGTGCTGGGCATAGTGGCAGGCCGCATCAGAGAGCAGGTTAACAGACCTGTTGTGGTTGTTTCAAAGGGCGACGGCACATATAAAGGCACGGGAAGGTCTATCCCGGGCGTGGATCTTTTCTCCATGCTCGACAAATACAGAGATGAATTCATAAGTTTCGGAGGTCATAGTGCCGCTTGCGGTTTTACCATAGCGGCTGATAAAATAGACCGTCTGAAGGAGAAACTAAATACTGATATGGCTGAGGCGAGCAAGGCCAAGCCTGACATATTCGAATTCAAATATGATTTTGACGCAGACATCGACGCGGAGGACATCGACATCAATCTTGCGGAAGCACTGGAGATGCTCGAACCTTGCGGAAAAGAAAACGAAATGCCGCTGTTTCTTGTCAGAAATGCCGTGGTAACGGGTTGGAGATTTCTCAGAAATGAAGAGAAGATGGCTAAGTTCTCAGTAAGAAGAGAAGACGGTACATATATAGACGCTGTTATTTTCAGCGGTGCCGGCGATGCCTACGAAGAAGTCTCAAGAGGATCGGTGGATTTAATCGGAAGCATAGAGAAGAATGTCTGGAGAGATGAAGCTAAAGTACAGCTTGTAGTCAGATACATTCTCCCGGGAGGGAGTTTATAAACATATTGCAAATGATAGAAGACAACTCAAGCAGGGAATTGAATAATCAAGTGCATAATTCAGAAAAGGAATTCTCGCCAAAGACAAAGAAACGCATATTCTTCATTATGGGAGTTATATGCACGCTTGCAGTGCTCGGCATACTATACAGCGTTCAGAATTACGGCAGGTTCGTAAGGCAGGACAAATACGAGTATTATAAAGAGTTGGAGGAGAATTACGGCAAATACAACGCGATACTTGAGATGATAGGCGAGGACCCGCTGGTGGATACTCCGCCGAGTGCAATAGACGATGAGAAGCTCAAGGAACTCGTAGCGAGTATAGGAGATCCTTATGCTCAGTATTTTACCAAAGAGGAATATGACGAATTCCAAAAGCACTACAGCGGAGAGTATGTGGGGATAGGAGTTGCCGTCACCGATGAGGACGGACGGGTTGTAATTAAAGGCGTATTTGAGAACGGACCTGCGGGAGAAGCCGGAGTTCAGTCGGGAGACGTGATTCTGAGCATAAACGGAGAAAAACCCAAAGACAGCAGCGATGCCGTGAATCTGATTGCCGGCGAGTCGGGAGGTCTTGTTGAACTTAAACTGCTCCGCGGGGATGAGGAACTCGAATTCTCCATGAACAGGACCAAGATAGAAGAAGAAACAGTCGAATACAGGCAGCTTGAAGAGGCGCCGGGAGTCGGCTATATAAAAATAATTTCGTTCATAAAGGGTACTGCGGATGACTTTAAACTCGCAGTGAGAGATCTCAAAAATGAGGGATGCGATAAGTTCGTAATTGATCTGCGCAGTAATGGCGGAGGTCTTACCGATGAGAGCATCGAAATAGCGGACTATCTGCTTCCTGCATGCAAGATAATGAGCGAGGTTTCAAAGAACGGAGAGGAAAAAGTCTACAACTCTAAAGCGAGCGCTGCAGATTTGGATATGGTAGTCCTGACCGATGTCGGAACAGCCAGCGCATCCGAGATACTTGCAGGAGCTATTCAAGATAATAAGGGTGGTCTTATTATCGGAGAGAAGACCTACGGAAAAGGAGTGACGCAGATAAGCCGAAGATTCAAGGACGGTTCTGCTGTCAAACTGACAATAACCGAGTATTTCCGTCCGAACGGAGAGACGGTAAATGAAAAGGGAATCACCCCGGACATAGAGGTCCCGTCGGATGAAGCCCTTGAAAGAGGACTTGAGGAACTGGCCAAGTGATTATCTACTACACTCATAAATACAAAGAATTGAATTGTAAGAGCCACGACCTTCTTGAAATCGCGATAGGAGATTATATAGGCGACAGGGAGAAAGCAAAAGAACTCGTCGCAAATATGAAGAGGGATAATTCTCACGATTACGACGGTAAGCCTTATATCGATGGCTTTGACAAGTTCTCAATATCGCACAGTGAGAAAAGCTGGGCTGTCCTTATAGATGAGAGGGAATGCGGCCTGGATATACAATATGAGAGAATTTGCGATCACAGGGGTATTTCGAAACGATTTTTCAATTTTGAGGACGCGGCATATTTGGACGGGCTGGATGCAGAGGCCTCATTGGCGGAGTTTTTCAGAGTGTGGACCAAAAGAGAAGCGTTTACCAAGGCCATAGGAACATCCGCATTTACGCAGGACTTCCCGCCGTTTGCACTGCACTCGAGTGCAGTATACGGGGATGACAGGTATTACCTCAGCAATATAGAATTTCCTGACGGAGATAAACTCTACGCAGCCATATGCGTGGAAGCTAATGAGGATATAGACGAAAAGCTCATATATAAGGAGATGTATGTCAAAGAATAAGAAGACGGCAATGGAAGCGGCATCCGCATATCTGGCAAATAGGATGAGGACTATCCATGAGCTCAGAAAACATCTCAAAGAAAAGGAATATGATGCGGAAGAGATAGACGAGACGATTGATGAACTGATATCGCTTCACTATCTCGATGACAATCTCTATGCTGAGAGATACTACGAGTATAACAGGGAAAAGAAGAGGGGAATCAAAAGAGCCGCGGCAGAGCTGAAGGAGCGCGGTGTCGATGAGGCTGTAATAAAAAATGCCGGGGAGGATTTCCTCTATAACAATAAGGTAGACGAATACGAGGATGCTCTTTCTGTAGCGCTTAAAGTTGCAGAAGGCAGGGAAGTCGATGACAAACTCGTAGCCAAGATAGCTCGCAAACTTGAGGCAAAAGGCTACGGCGGAGGCGACATCCTGAGAGTGCTCGAAACTATACGAAATGGAAAATAGATATTCAAGAACAGAAAAGTTAATCGGTAGAGAAGGGGTGGACAAACTCAAATCAGCATCCGTTCTTGTGATGGGCTGCGGCGGGGTCGGATCCTATGCGGCTGAGGCTGTTGCAAGGGCCGGAGTCGGACGTATAACTCTTATGGACGGTGATGACGCAGCCGACAGCAATCTGAACAGACAACTTGTTGCACTTACTTCGACTATAGGACGTAATAAGGCCGAGATAATGGGCGAAAGATGCAGGGATATCAATCCGGATGCGGAAATCACGGCGGTTCCGCAGTTTTACAAGACCGGAGAAGAACTGGACATAAGCGAATTTGATTGGATAATCGATGCGATAGACGATGTCGATGCCAAGGTATTGCTGATAAAAGAAGCCAGAGACAAGGGCGTAAACATAATTTCATCAATGGGTGCTGCAGGCAAGTTTGAAACACATTTCATAACAGCAGATATATCCGAGACATCGGTTTGCCCGCTTGCCAAGGTGATGAGAAAGAGATTGAGAGACATCGGAATCGAGCATGTCACGGTGGTTTATTCCAAGGAAAAGCCTGTGCCAAGGGACGGAGTGCTCGGAACTATGAGCTATGTGCCGGGATCGTGCGGACTTGAGCTGGCAGGACATGTTATCAAAGAAATAGCAGGAGTTAAATGAGAATCTACGCGATAGGAGATCTTCATCTCTCGTTTAATGAGAATATAGATAAACCCATGGATAAGTTCGGACCGGGCTGGGAAGGACATCCCGAAAGCGTCGAGGCAGCTTGGCGCGACATGGTTCGTGAAGAGGATATAGTGCTTATCTCGGGCGATATATCATGGGCTCTTAAGATAGAAGAGGCCATGGACGATTTCGAATGGATACACAATCTGCCGGGGCGCAAGATTATTTCCAAAGGCAATCACGATTTGTGGTGGAGCAGGATTAAGTATCTAAACTCACTCTACGAGGATATCGTTTTTTTACAGAACGAATGCTATGAGGTTGATGAATGTGATATAGTAATTGCGGCATCCAGAGGATGGCCGTATCCGGGCTCCGACGAATATACTGAGCACGACGAAAAGATATATGCCAGAGAACTTCAGAGAATGCGCATGGGACTTGAAGCAGCAAAGAAATCAAGACCGGAATCGCGCATAATTGCCTGCCTTCATTATCCGCCGAGCGGAGCTGACGGAAGGGAGACAGAATTCACCAAAATTCTGGAGGAATATGGCGTATGGAAATGCATATACGGGCATCTGCACGGCATGCCTGCGTTTGAACGAGGTATCAAGGGCAATGTACGAGGGGTGGAGTATTCTCTCGTGTCACTTGACTATATAGGAGCTAGACCTAAGCTCATTTATGACAGTGAGCTTTAGGGAGGGATAAAATGAGATACGCTTTTATAGTTAATCCTATCTCAGGTACGGGAAAAAAGAATAAAGAAGTCATCGCTGCAGCTGAGAATCTGATACGCGATCACATGGATGAGGACATTATAATCTGCCCTACAAATGCGTATGAGAACGGCGCAAAAATTGCGGACACTCTTGCATCGGAGGCCCTGAAAGCAGGAGACGATGTTGTAGTTTTTGCTTGCGGAGGAGATGGCACTGCCCACGAAATAGCAAACGGCATTTACGGATATGACAATGCCATACTCGGGACGGTTCCAATCGGAACCGGAAACGACTTATGTCGTGCTTTGGCGAAGGACAAAGTCCATTTCACAGAGTATCTCAATCTTGAAAAACAACTTAACGGAAGAGCAAAAGATATCGATGTAATTGAGATAAGATGGATGTTCGGCAGCACTGAAAAAAGTTGCGTATGTGTGAACGGAGTCAATATAGGGTTCGACGGCAACACCGCGGTGCGCGCCACTCACATACATGAAAAGACGATGTTTAAGGGCTCACTTGCATATTTGGCAGCAGTGTTCGTAACCCTTGTGGGAAAAGACGGACAGAGTCTCAGGATTACAGCGGATGGGGAGACTTTTTACGACGGAGATTTACTGCTTGCCACAATGAGTAACGGAAACTACTGCGGAGGCGGTATCGAGAGTTGCCCTAATGCTGTTTTGGACGACGGATTGATTGAGCTTTTGGTGGTAAAGGACATGTCCAGACTTTCCTTTATCAACAAATTCCCGAAGTTCAAGGCCGGTAGGCTCTTTGAAATCAAGGATGTGGACGACATAGCCACCTACAAACAGGCCAAGAGAATTACCGTAGAGCCTCTCAGGGATGAAACCATGGAGTTTGTAATTGACGGCGAAGTCTACAACACACCTAAGATAGAAGTTGAAATAAAACAAAAAGCCCTGAGGGTATGGGAGATATAGATGCGATCTGATGATGAAATCAGAAGGATAATTATCAAAAAGAAAAGGCGCAAAGCCAGAATCAGAAGGGCGCTCTTTGCAGCGCTGCTTCTTATTGTGCTCCTTATTATCCTGCCAAGCAGGGCTGACACATCATTCGAAAGAGATCTCATACAGCCTTATGGAAATCCGGAAGCGTCAGCACCTGAGTTGAAGGCCAAGGGAGTGGCAATCTATTCGCTCGATCTTGACAGACATGTGTATGAAAAGAACGGAGGTGAGAGGATAGATCCGTACAGCATAACTAAAATACTCACGTGCTATCTTGCGCTCGAGAAACTGGATCCGGATAAAATTGTTACTATCAAAAAATCAAACTCCGAACTTAACTATGAGGATGGAGCGCATATAAACCTCATTAAGGGAGAGGAACTAAGCGTAAATGACTTGCTTCACGGAACAATGCTGGCTTCCGCCAATGATGCCGCATATGCGCTTGCCATAGCGGTTAGCGGATCAGAAAAAGAATTTGCCAATTTAATGAACAAAACAGTGGAAGAGTGGGGTTGCGAGAACACTCATTTTGTCAATCCTAACGGATGGAAGAACAAAGAACACTATACCACTGCTCACGACATGGCTATTATCACCGCGAAGTGTTTTGAAAACGAAAAGCTCAGAGCATTGTCTATGGAGAAAGAATACACCATAGCTCCTACGAGCAAAAACGAGGAGAGGGAGTTCATCAACGTATTCAGAAAGAGCACATCTCAAATAGGCAATATAGACTGTGGTAAGACAGGAAGCTGGACGGATGATGACTGCTCAATAGTTCTCGAGTATTCAGAAGATCACCTCAACGGAGCCATAGTCCTCCTGAGAGACAGTTTGAAAAAAAGACCGAATGATATCAAAAAACTGATGAAGTTCAGTCACGAGGTCACGCCGGGCTTTACTGTTGCATCAGAGGGAGATATAGCATGCGAGAGCAGAGTTAAAGGTGGAGCCAAGACCGTAGTTCCTCTGGCCATGGACAAGACCATACACCTCTATCCGAAAAATAACAACAAAAAACAAATTAAAGTAGAAATTGAGACAGATAAGCTCGAAGCGCCTTTGGCAAAAGGCAGCAAGGCAGGCACATACAAAGTTATGCTCGACGGCGAAGAAGCCGAGAGCGGAGAACTATTGGCCGCGGAGGATGTGGAGAAGGGATGGATATTCTCCAAACTCTACATATCCAATAACTCAGCCGTTGTAGGTGCCGTAATAATGCTTCTCGCATTACTCCTCCTGACATTGCTGAGCAAAACTCATAAAAAAAATAACTCTGCGAGATAACTCGCAGAGTTTTTTAATCAGAAACTGTTCATGAGATCGCTCATTTCGGACAAATCACCGACCAGCATTGCGCCGACGAGTTTGTCGCCTTCGTAGTAGCAAGCAGAGTAGTTGCCGGCTACTTCATCGAGTTTGCTTTCGCATCTGTATTCTTTATCTTTTCCGTTAGTTCCCTGAGCAAATACCGCAGTACCAAACGCGTGCATAATGAGTGCCGAACCTATGGCGTCGTAACTCACGTCGTCTCCTGCGGCGTTGGCACCTGCAACTTTACCTGTGGCTTCTGCCTGCGCCCAGAATACCTGAGGCTGCCCGTTAACTGCTGCGCAGTCACCGGCTGCGAACACATTAGGTGCATTGGTCCTCGTGTGAACGTCTGCGACTACCCATTTGTCCACCGCAATTCCGCTGTCCTCTGCGAGCTGCGTATAAGGTCTCATACCCGTAGACATGAGCACGAGCTCTGCAGGATATGAACTGTCGTCTTCTAAAACTACGGCATCGCCTGTGATCTTGCTTATCTTGGCACCGGTCACGATCTTAACGCCGGATTTCTCTGCGATGGAAGTCAGCAGGGCGGAGGCCGCGTCATCAAGTTGACGCGGCAGCAGGCCGGGCGCCGTCTCGAACACTGTCACATTGTAGCCGGCCTGTTTCATGGTCCAGGCCCCTTCAAGGCCCATGACTCCGCCGCCTATGCATACGACATTTTTAACTCCTCTGTCTTCGACAACCTTTCTGATCGCCACCGTATCAGATATATTTCTCACGGTCAGCACATGCTCGAGCTCTGAGCCCGGAATAGGGGCAACGAAGCAGTATGCTCCGAGGGCATATATCAGTTTGTCATAAGTCACTGTCCCGCGGCTTCCGTCAGCAAGCACAACAGCGACTTCTTTGTTATTCACATCAATACCGACAGCCTCGGTATCTCCCATAAAGAAGATTCTGTTTTTCTCATACCATGATGCCGGCTCTATAGCCAATTTATTATCCGAGTGATCTTCCAACAAAGCCTTTGTAAGCATAGGTCTGTTGTATGGCAAGGCATCTTCCTTGCTCACTATCGTAATCACAGCGGATTTATTCCTTTCACGAATCGCCTCAGCCGCTGCCTTTGCAGCAGGTCCTCCGCCGAGTATCACGAACTTCTCATCTGTATCCCTTGAAAAAGAGGAGCTCTCGTCCTCAACTGGAACGAAATTCTCAGGCCCGACTCCGCATACAGGGCATACCTCGGCACCTTCTTCAAACACCGCGCCGCATATAATACATTTCACCATCTTAGCCATTTCAATACCTCCTTCCGGGGTTTAACTTGACCAGAGTATAGCACATAAAAAGTGCACAAAAAAAGTGATTGAGTCACATTCCATAATCCTTGTAATACCAATCCCTACTGTGCTACAATAATCTCCGCGCGTAAGCACGAAACATATGGAGAGGTACCCAAGAGGCTGAAGGGACTGGCTTCGAATACCAGCAGGCGGGTAGTACCCGTGCGGGGGTTCAAATCCCCCTCTCTCCGCCACCAACCCGTTGGAATTCCAACGGGTTTTCACTTTGGAAAAAAGTTGATTTTGACTACAGTTGACTACACTTTTTGCAAAACTCTCTATTTAGGAGAGCGCTCGTGTCATTTGCTCGTATTTCTCTTTACTATCACTTCTGTCATAGCAGTAGTTATTGAGCGTTGTTTTCTCATCCATGTGACCTATTATTTGCCTTACGGTATTGAGATTTATACCGCTGTCGAGCATGGATGATACTACTGTCTTACGTGCTTTATGGGCACTGCGCTCAAGTATACCGAGTTCACGGCAGTATTTAGTAAAAGTCTTCTGTATAGATGTGTAAGTGTTTAAAGGAATATCTTGCGGGCAGAAAACATATCCGTCAATAGGCATGTCTTTTTCATTACGCCTGGATATAGTTGCATTGATTATTTCCTTGGCGGCGGGAATAAGAGGTATATCTCTGTCTCCGAATGTGCCTTTGGTATGATCAATGACTTCTCCACTCGGATAAGTGACCATTCTTCTGATATGCAGAAGATCTCCGTCAACGTCTTCATATCTAATCGCAGCTGCTTCACCGACTCTCAGACCGGTATAAAACATAAATACCAGTGCGAGAGGAACAAATTCCTGAACAAAGTTCTCTTTATTCTCATAGGCAGTCCATGCATGTTTGATTAGTCGGGTCTCTTCTTCTTTGGTAAAGACCTGCGTGTTGTCCGGTTTTTTTCTCTCAGGAACCAAGACCCTTTTTTTATCGACCTTTACTTTGAGGAATGGATTGCTTTCGATGATTTCACTATCTACAGCGAAGTCAAGAATCTGTCTTATGATAAGTGAGAAATTCCCATACTTATGCTTAGTCATACTGTGTTCTCGAATCATCTTATGAACCCAGGCATCAATTTCAAGTTTTGTAAGAGATGCGATTGGTCTGCTAGCTATTTCAGAGTTCTCATAATATTTCTTCCAGTCTTTTTTTACTCGGTGTATCGTGCTGCTTGCAACATGAAGCGCCTTGAATTCTATCCAGGCAGGGTAGAGCCCTCTCATGGATATCAACCTTCTGTCAGTACTGTTAAAGTCTGTGACACCTGAATAATAGTCACATATAGCATCTTTCAGCTTTTCCTCAGAAGATTTTACAATCAGACGCCTGTGATTACGACAGGATTCGTCCGGCACATAAGTTTGCCAACGGCCGTCACTTCTCTGAGTTATTTTATATATATGTTGGTTAAGTAGTTGCTCCTTTCTGGATCTTGCCATATCTTCTACCACGCCGTTCAAGTCGATGGTACCATTATCGGAAAGATACGACAAGATATCTTTGTCAGAGAACGATGCCGAAGCGGCATTGTTCAGCTCAGTGGTAATAGCGGTTGCCATACTCCGGCACCTCCTTTCTTCGTAATAAGAAAACAGGGCCGTGACTTACGGCCCCGTCATACGGATAAATTATTAAGTTCATTAATCCGAACCTTCTCGGTTAGCTCAAGATATTCCTGAAAAGCTGCCTCACGCTCTGCCTCTGTAGATGCAGTTTTGCTCATTGTGTATAGCCTGCTTCTCTGAAGCGCCTGCATCTTTTCAACCAGTGCTTCTCTGATCTCATCATGATTTATCTCATTTTCATAAACGAAATAATCATAAAGCATAAAAAAGAGCGAGCGCTTGATCATATAACCTGTCATCTTGCACCTCGCTCTCTTTGTTTGCTATCCCTTAGAAGATTGTCTTTCACATCTTCAGGAACCTTGTCCCAAAGCTTCTGAAACTTCCTTAGAATATGCTCAAGCTCATTAACCTTGCATTGCTCTTCAAATAGAGAAGCAGATACTTCATCAATCTTATGATCTCTTCCTGCTATGATACGCTCGTCCTGGCTAACTCTTGACTCAAGAACTTTTATATAATCTTCTGTCGATTTGAGCATCGATTCGACGTTTGCAAGATTATGTGCATAGCGTCCGAGCAGCTCGACAGCGTTCTCTTTTGCCTTAGCATTGCCGACCATTCCGATGTCGTTGATGGCACCTCGAATCTCTTCGTAGTGCTTAAGAAGTGATGCTGCTTGTTTGTACATCTGCGAAGAAACATGACGCCTCTTTGTAATCTTCTTCGAAATGCCACGAGTCAGATCCGGATACTTACGTACCATGTGATCGTGGAAATCATCCTGTAGCTTTTCCATCCCTTTCGGACCGCCCATGAGGGTCTTTGAAGACAGCTTCCCATCCGGAGTAATCGGTACAAAGACAAGATGCATATGCGGATGAGCCTCATCCATATGCACAACCGCGGATATAATATTCTCTTTTCCGTAGCGTTCTTTGATGAAATCGAAAGCATGATTGAAGTATTCAACCTGCTCAGGATATGACATAGCATCAATCCATTCCGGTGTCGCAGTGATCAAAACGTCCTGCATAACCACGCTGTCTTTTCTTCTTTTCGCTCCGACCTCATCAATTCTCTCGAGCACTTTTGGTCTGTACATACCATCGGGTTTTACCAGATGATAGTTAAGATGCGTTCTTTCAGGATCAATATCTTCGTTACTCTTATACTTTTCTTTAAGTCTCTCATGATGATTACATATATGAGTAACGCTCCCAAGTTTCCTTTTTTCGATTCTTAAAATGGCAAAATTAGACATTTTGTTTTATCCTTTCCGGCCTGAGAATAACAACGCAACAATGAAGAGATATACCTCTTTTGCGGAGTGATTCCATCGGCCTGATGCTTAAATAACGAATTGTGAGGGAAGAAAAAATACACTGCCGGGATGCAATCATCCTCGTGACAACAACGCAACACTGATGGTTGTCACTGCGGAAAGGCAGGCTCCGAGATAGGACGCAACACATAAAAGTGATTTGCTGCGACCTATCATCAAAGCCTGCCTGCATCCCTTGCAGTGTAACCCACTACACCTTTCTTAAAGGTGCGTGGGCCAGACGTTCCCTCTGGACTCCCTGTGGCAACACACGCATTAAAAGGGTGACTCCGCAAAGGGGGTATCACCCTGTGTTGTTGCGTGGTTGCCCTGGCCGTCGCTAAGCTTCCACATCGATAGTGCGCCATCTCTTATGCACTCTATCGGTAGCGTAGCTTTGGCCAGTTCGCAAGTGCGCTTGCTGATGCCGAGCTCACTCATTCTCTTCATGATCTCCTTCTGGTGCACAGGACCACCGGAGAGCATGGCGAGAAGCTCGCGACTTGCGACAGATTGTTTCGTCTCACGGGGTTTGGCTACCCCGACAGCCTTCACAATCTGATCTGCGGTAAGGTCGACCGTATCTATGAACTCGATACCTCCACCGCTGACCGAAAAGAGAATAGAGTCTCCAAGAGGTGACAGGTTGGACTTGCTGTGAGCCATGACCCGGTGGTCAGGATTATCAGCTTCAGGCGGCCTGCCTATGAGCAAGGAGCTCCTTGCTGCTGCAATGAAGTCTCCTGATCCGTTCGCTCTGTTCTTTGCAGATTGCCCCTCAGCCTTGTTGGTGTGACCGACAACTATGATTGCGCAGCCTGTATCTCTGGCAGTTTCGATCAGATACTCTAGCCTTGGCCTGACCTCGTTGCTGAGGTTCATAGATACATCATCACCGAGGTAGGACACTAGAGGATCTAATATACAGACACTTGCACGTGTCTGAATAATAGCTTCACGAATCCTATTATCCGAAAAACTTAGACGCTGTTTTTTCTCGCTAATAAAAACTAGACGATTCCGAGCACCGTTCGCTTTTATAAAGCGGGGGACTATGGTATCGTCTGCAGCATCTTCAGAATTGATATAGACTACATTCATCGGACCATCTGACGCTTCCGTAAACGGAAGCGTGTCTCCTCTGGTGAGGATGGCGGCAAGGTTGAGTGCAAAGGTGCTCTTCCCATCACCTGAGTCACCGATAATCATCGTCAGCTTCCCGAAAGGAATATACGGGTACCAAAGCCATTTGATTTCTTTCGGCTCCACCTGGGCTGCTGTAAATATTTCAAGCGGAGCTGTTTCCATAGTTCTGTTTTCCATTGGTTTAACCTCTCTTTCTTCTTTTAGAACTGTATTCCGGACACAACATGATAGTTGCACGGAAACTTTGCTTGCAGTCGCGCTCACACTTTCTGCACTGCTCGGCATAAGTTATACGGCCTTTATCATTTAGAAAGAATGCCCACTCCTGTTTATCTTTCTTCGACATCCTAGGCATATTCACACCACCTCCAATCTTCATTAGATGTCTTCGCTTTGAAATAACTAGCAAAATATAAAGCACCCGCCGGCCTCGAAATACTGTATAATCTCGGGGCGAAAACGGACGCTTTTCTTCGCTGTAACGCATTCTTTTATGCTCAGTCGATAGCTGATACCTAACTGCCTTTAAAAGCAAAAAATATTATTGAAATAGTTCGGATCGGAGGTTATAATTCTTGCATACAAGAACGTGCGTTCGCATACGCATATATCATCTCCCTCTACTAATAGGAGAAATCTGAGCACAAAAACGGAACTACTTTTCAGAAAAAATGAAAAAAGATTATTCGCGCGATAACTGGCGCAATGAATACCTATATTTAATAGATGAAGAATTCGAAGATGAGGATTATCTTCCGGAAGATGACTCGGATTATTCTGATCAGGATTACATAGATTCAGATCTACTACTAGCCGAAGAAGAAGGAAGCATTGAAGAAGGATATTGGTACAGCAATTCTCTTTCTGAACTGGATGCTATCCAAAGAGGTACACTCGTCATCGATGATGAGGATATAGAATCTCTGATTACAGGATATGAAACAGACGAAGCACTGCTATCCTTGAGATATGTTTTAAAGGGCTATGCAGAATATGAAGCTGATGAGGATTATGAGGAAGAGTTATCTGAAGAACTTAGAGAAGACGATGATCCGGCAATTGGATTCTTAAGACTCCGTGACATAGAGATTCCGGATGATGATACATCTGAAGTAAAGAAGCTGAAACGAGACATCCGCATGGAAGCTCTTCGGCGACTGGAGGAATCTGCAAGAACGCTCAGCGACTTCAAGAACCTGGTTAAGTGGTACGACGAGCTTGATGCCAATGCTTTCAGAAGATGGCGTTATCATGAAATATATAGGAGCGGAGAAGATATGCCGCTAGAATCAGGAGAAGCTGAAGACGGAGCAATCTTCCCGACATCGGTGAGTGACATTATATCTCGTCAAATGCGCAAAGGAGATTTCCTTGATGCCATATACTGTAAGCCGGATACAATACATGAGCTTATAACTACAGACTATATTATTCGCTTTCTCAGGATGCTGGATGAAAAGGAGAAGGATCTATTCTTCTTCAGAGTGCTCGAAGCCTTATCCTCTGCAGAGATATCCAAGATGAGAGGCACTTCGGACAGATACATCCGAAAAATATGGAATGAACTGATATTCCACATACGGCAGAAAGTAATGGGAGTCCTCATTTTTAGAAACGGTTTAGACAACTCTCTCACCGGACAAGAGCGAGAGTTCTTAACTACCCGCCGAGGAGAGTATGAGTTTAGGCTTGAATCATAGGTTTATAGAGGCGTAAAGGAACTTGTGGTAATATAACTACTGGGAAAGGAGCAATCCTATGAACGATAATCAAAAGCACGAGATAGTTTTATATCAGGTCGATGACGCAAATGTTTGTGTAAGCGTCATATTTAAGGACGAGACTTTTTGGCTGACAACAAAGTCTATGTCAGAGTTATTTGGTATTAACGCTCAAGGCATTACAAAACACCTACAAAATATATACGAAGAAGAGGAGTTGGTTAAAGAGGCAACTTGTTCCAAAATGGAACAAGTTCAAATCGAAGGCAGTAGAAGCGTTTCAAGGATGGTCGATTACTATAATCTTGATGCTATTATCGCAGTCGGTTACCGAGTAAACTCCAAGAAGGCTACAAGATTCCGTCAATGGGCAACTAAGACCTTAAAGGAATATATAACGAAAGGCTTTGTGCTTAACGATGAACTTCTAAAAAACGGAAAACCTTTCGGACGCGATTATTTTGATGAACTCCTTGAACGCATACGTGAGATAAGAGCCAGTGAGCGCAGAGCTTATCAGAAGATTGCTGATGTGTTTGAGCAGTGTAGCTATGACTATGATAAGAACAGTGAAACCACAAAAGCCTTCTACGCTTTTGTGCAGAATAAGCTTCACTATGCAGTCACCGGACAAACAGCTGCAGAGATAATATATGATCGTGCTGATGCCGAGAAGCCTACTATGGGTTTAACCACATGGAAAGGCGCTCCGGAAGGAAAGATTCTAAAGCGAGACGTTACAATTGCGAAGAACTACTTGAATGAAAAAGAGCTTTCCAGATTAAATAGGCTTGTTACTATGTTTATAGATTACGCAGAGTTAATGGCAGAGGATGAGGTTCTTATGAGTATGCAGGACTGGCTAGATCAGACCAATCAGTTCCTGACGAACAATCGGAGGAAGGTTCTTGAGGACAGGGGAAAAGTATCTCACGAGGCGGCTACTCTGAAAGCAGAAAAGGAATATGAGACATTCCGAATTAGGCAGGATCAAGAATATATTTCAGAATTCGACAGACAAACAGAAAAGTTTCTTAAGGGAGAATAATGAAGCAGATTTTCGAGCATTCAAAATCATTCTGGGTAAGATATAGCGATTATGCCATTGTTGAAGATAACAATGGCATAAAGTATCTTAAGGCGGCTGAAAATGCGAGGCCGGACTTGTACGATCCTATCGACTCACTGGAAGAAATTGTAGTAAAGGCTCTTAATGTCGGTCGAATTTGCATGGGGATAGATAGACCGGATGAAGAGAAAGATGAAGCTGTATATCAATTCGTGAAGGAATATGGGTTTCTAGGCCTTATGACAGCAATTCCTACCACACCAAGATTTCTATCAAATGACAATGTTTTCCTTCCTAAGAATCAATTCATTAAAAGAGAGACAATGGAAGTGTTTGAATATCTTGCACACTTCTATCCCTTTGAAAGACCAAACATAAGTAAAAACTGCGCGAAATATACCGTCGTATTTGAGGGAGATACTGACATGGTAGCACTTGCATGGCTGGCGGACGGAAGAGCAGACGAAGTGCATCTGTCTTTTCAACGTGAGTACTCGGAAAGGCTTGATTGGCTCAGACAACAATTTGTGGACTGGGCATTTACAATGACGACAGTATTCTTCTACTACCATGATTATGACCACATGTCTGAAAAAGACAGAGAATTCTACAGACAAAGCATGGCAGCTTACGATGGAATAACACCGTCATATCATATAGAACTGAAGAAAGATAGGCCGGTTCTTATGTGGAATCTGAATTCACTCCTCCAAGGAATTCAGCTAATGGTATGCAAGATGCTGACCGATGATGATAATCCCGTAAAGATGTGCCCTGGTTGCGGCAAAGCGTTCATAGCAAAAAATCCTGCCGACAAATACTGTAGCAATTCTTGTGAAAAGCATAAGAATAGCGGAGGCGATTAACGCCTCCGCAAATCCTCTAAAATGCTTATTTTCTTTCCCAAACCTCGCGCGACAGTCTGGAAAGATTCGAGTAAATTAAATAGGCCGAAGCGATATTGCTCCGGCCATGTAGGTGATTAGCTTATGATATATACCTTGGCGTAAGCCTCGTGTCTCTTCAGTTCGTTTATAGAGATGCTCACTTGTATTATTTATGACAAAAAGCTGATAACACACTCATTTCTTTGTTCTCATTAAATATGGAACGATTGCAATTACAAGACCCACGAAAAAGATCCATGCCACCAAGTCTGGGATTGGTTTGTCTATCAGCACTAATACCCCCATACCTATGCCTGCAATGGCTTGCATTATTAATCCTATTTTCGCAGTAATACTTATATTTTTGAACATACTCGTATCTCCTTTTCTTGATTATAGTTTAATCAGTTTTCTTCTGTTGTCTTAATTCTTTTATACTTATCAAATAGTATAAGAGCAATTCCAACCAATACAGTTAGTATGAGCAGGATGGCCAGCCATGTCAGATGGTATGTTGCAAGAAATCCACGAATCCCATGTAGTTCGATATTCTCGTCCCCAATTACATAATAATCTCCGCCTATTACAGAACCAAGAATACAGAGAATAAAAATGCATATCAGACTAACTAATGAAACAAGAATTCCAAGTTTCTTTGCAGACCAGTTCTTATTCATCTGTTTGTCAGTTGACAAAACATACTCAGCACTTTTGTCCTTGCCTGTCAAAATATAATCTGTAGACACGCCAAAAAACTCACTCATCAGTACTACTTTATCTAAGTCCGGTAATGTCTGATTGCTTTCCCATTTACTGACTGCTTGCCTTGATACATTCAAATTATTTGCAAGTTCCTCTTGAGAAACCTGCTTTTTCTTCCTTAACTCGTATATT
>CADAJM010000006.1 GCA_902788245.1 uncultured Eubacteriales bacterium
CCACAGGCGGGATGCAGCAACAACAAGCAAGAGGCCCGGTCACCGGGCCTCTTCTTTTATGCGTTTTTCTCTAATGCGCTCTGCGAAGGGATTGCAAGCGGATGCCTGAGTTTTGTCAGTTGGTGCATTATGCTCTCTACGGTGAGAGGCTTGAGCATAAAACCACTCGCACCCGTATCCCAGGCTTCGTACGAGTCCTCGATATGTGCAGTCACGAATATAACATTCGTAATTGCATTGATGGCAAGGAGTTCTTTGCACAACTCAAGTCCATTCGCACCGATCAAATGTATGTCAAGGAAGGCCAGACCGATAGGATGCTTCCTTGCATAATCTACAGCATCAGAACCGTTGCTGAATCCTGCGACATTTGCAGTAGGCAGGGCTTTGTGCAGAACGCTGATATCACCTCTTAAGATAATATCTTCATCATCCACAACCAATACATTGATGGAATCGCCTCTCGTGCCTGCCATGCCCAGGAGCAAATCCGGGTCAGCATCCAGGCACTTGCACAGACGCGAGATGAAGATGGCATCCGGTATGCGGCGCCCTGTCTCCCAACTGGCTACACTGCTTCTGTCTACGAATAACCTGTCCGCCAACTCCTGCTGGGTAATCTTTTTTTCTTTTCTTAACTCCTTGAGAGTTTTGCCGAAAACTTTATACATAAGCAGATTATAGCAAAAAATGTGTCATACCGACACATAATCTCTAAAACCCTGAATATCTAACCTTTGTATAACCATGTACGCGTATTTTAGAGGTGTAGAATTGCGAATAGTCGATCAAGTTGTTGCAAGATGTAGTATGAAAAAGGAGGAAACTCATGATCAACAGAAGAAACAGAATCACAGCACTTCTTTTGTCGTTTATGATGATTGCCCTCAACCTGTTCAGCGGCACAGAGGCTCTGTACGCATATGCAGAGACTGATGCCGACAGCCAGACAATCACAGAAGAGGCAGCTGGCACAGAACAAGCTGAAGACACAGCAGACGCAGAAGAAGAGGAACAGGCAGAAACGCCTAAGGAAGAAGCAGCACCTGCAGAGGAGGCTGCACAAGAAGAAGCCGCTCCTGTAGAGGAGACTGAAGAAGAAGCAGAGGAAGAAGTTGCTTTTTCTGACGAAGAAACTCTCGACGGCGTAACAATTAAAGTAACTGCTGATGAGGGAGTATTCCCTGAAGGAGCAGAACTCGAAGTAAGAGATCTTACAGCTAAGGAAGAAAAAGACGCTAAGAAAGCTATCGATGAGATTACAGACGAGAAAGCTGACACCGAGTATCTCTTCGACATTTCCGTACAGAAGGACGGAAAAGAGATCGAGCCAGAAGGAGATGTTAAGGTATCCTTCGAGACAGAAGAGGTCGCAGATGACAATCTCAAGGCTGAAGTAATCCACGTTAAGGACAACGGCAAAGCTGAGGAACTCGCTGTAAAGACAAAGGGCGAGGTTGCTACTATTGAGACAGACAGCTTCTCACCTTACTCGCTGAGACTGATCTATAACGATCCTTACAACCCATCAGCCAGCGGGGAATACGATATCGCGATTTCGACAACTTGGACAAGTCTTGATGATGTTATCCATAGCATAGGTTTTGCAAGCACTTGGCATGTAACTAACGCTCAGGCAGATGCAAACCAGAACGTTGTACAAGTTGACGTATATGATAGCGCCTGGTATGTAAAAGCTCTCAATGGAGATCCGGGAAATACTCACGGTATTGAGCTCATGATTAACAACGGAATAGATACCAAGAAAGTTAATTTGAATGTAGCAACACATACTCATAATTGGGTAGTTGAAAAAAGCGATCCGGAAAGCGCTGCAGAGTGGACTATTACATGTACAAACGATTACTGCGCATACCACGCAGCAACGTATAAAGCTAGCATTTCTGCAAGCGATGCAACATATAACGGACAGGGACATCCTGCCACCAAAACGATTGGCAGCCTGCCTACATCTGATGTTGCAGTTAGCGATATTTACTACGAAGGAACAAATGGCACCACATACGCAGCTACAACAACTGCACCTACAAATGCAGGAAGCTACAGAGCATGGTACACAGTAAACGGAAAAGCAGTTGAGACTACATTCTCCATCGCAAAGGCAAATATCTCTATAACAACAGCGCCTATCGGCTACACTCTGACTTATAATGGAGAGTCCAGAGATATGCATGACAACGGCGTTGCAAAGGATACAACAACTGGAGAGACCTTTGCTATTCGATTTGCAGATGGCAACGATACAAATAAGGATCACTTCAGCACAAGCCATATTCATAAGACAAACGCTGGTACTTACACCATCTCCTACTATGCAAAGGGAGACAATAACCACAATGATACCGCTATCGGCACATTTACCGCTACAATCAACAGAAGACCTGTTACGATAGATGGAGTCACAGCAACCAGCAAGGTTTATGACGGCACAGATGCAGCTCATCTGAACACGAGCGGTCTTGTAATCTCCAACAATGTTGATGGAGGAAATCTGACTGTAAGCGTAACTGGTACTTACAGAAGCGATTCTACGCAGGGTATTGTAGGTAAGAATGTAGGAACAGGTAAAGTTATAGACCTTACCTATGTCCTCAACGGAACTAAAAAAGATAACTATACGATTGATACAACAAGCGTTTATCACCAGAGGACTACAAGCGCCAACATTACAAAGAAAAATATTGAGCCGACTTGGGATGAAGCTACAGAGCTCCAGTACACCGGCGATTTCCAAGCACCTATAGCTCACCTGATGAAAACAAGCGTAATCAATGATAACGACAAGAAGATCTATGCTATAGATGAAGGAAAAGTAAGCGTAACAGTTACAGGTAAAAAGAAACTCGTAGGTACTGATTATAAGGCATACGTAGGAGTCCTTGAAGGTACCGAGGCAGGAAACTATAACCTGATTAATACGAACACACCTGCTGAGTTCAGCATCATTCCTAAAGAACTTACAGTCGTTTGGACAAAAATCGAAAAGGAATATAATGCTGAAGGACTTGAGCCTGACTGGTCACTGACAGGATTTGTAGGAGAAGAGAATCCAACAAAGACCCTCACTCTTACAGCCAACCCTACACCGCTTAAAGATGGTACTGCATACAATGCAGGAAAATATCAGGCTACAGTCACACTTTCGGGCGAGGATGCAGGCAACTACACAATTACAAATCCGACTTCAGACTTCACTATCACAAAGGCTCCATTGACCGTAAAGGCTAAGGGCTGGGTATACTACGGTACCCACGTAAAAGAAAACAGCAACGATTGGATTAACGAGCTTGAGTATGATGAAGAAGGAACCACAGGATTCAAGGGTAATGATGGTACAGAAGTACTTACTGCTATTAGAGAACGCACTGTAAGATTCGATTCCAACTACGAATTTACTGATCCTGCAACCGGAGTGACAAATCCTAAGACAGGAAAAGCTGCAAAATACTATCTCTATCCTGAATTTGAGCAGGCAGCTAACTACGAGATTACAAACGCTGACGGAGAACTCACTGTATATCCAAAGCCAGTAAAACTCGAGTGGACACATGAACATGCAGGACAGACAGAAGCAGTAAGCGGTGATCAGACATTTGTATACGATGGCAAACTTCATAAGTATACTGCAAAGGTTTCTGAAGATAGCTATGTTTATAATCCAAGTGGACTGCCGGCTGATAGAGAAATCACAGTCACTCTTACCGGCAACGAGCAGAGTTATGCAAACGTTAAGACAGAAACTGAAAAGTACACTGCTTTCGCAGCAGAGCTGAGCAACCCTAACTATGCACTCGTTGAGATTTCAGAAGATGGCACAAGAACTCCTAGTAACGTTGCAACAAGAGGTCAGGACTTCTTTATCGATCAGCTGCCTATAGAGCTCTCATGGAAACCTGCTGAGTTCACATACAATGCACAGAGCCAGAGACCTACAGCTACTATAGAGAACCTGCAGACTGACGATAATGGCAAAAAGGATGATGAATTTGAAATCACATTCACACCTGCACCTGCAGAGTCAATCAACGCAGACAACTACACAGCTACAGTAACAGATCTCGCAGACAAGAACTACTCAGAACTTGCCAAGCCAACAGATCCTGAAAGCGCACTGGTACCAACAGGAACCTTCGCTTACACGATCAAGAAGGCACCGCTGAGCATCAAGTCAATAGCAAAGACAATCACATACAGAGACGAGGCACCTAAAGCATCAGAATATGAATTAGATGTAGCGGGAGCAGGACTCCAGGGTGATGACACTATTGAAAACATCGGTCTTAATACGAGCAGTCTCGAGTTCAGTTGCTCATACAGAAAGAACGATAAGCCGGGTAGCTACGCAGTAGTACCTTCGATGGATGCTCAGACACTTGTTAACTACACAGTAAATCTCGAGGATGGAACACTCCAGGTTAACGACAAATCCCTCGGCCTCGTTGCAAGAGGACTTGCAAAGGGCAAGAAGAAGGGAGCGCTCGCTTGGAACGGAGTAACGGGTGCAACTTCATACGAAGTATGGATGGCACCATGCAGCTCTAAATCCTTCAAGAGAGTTGCCACAGTAGGCGGCACAAGCTACGTTACAAAGAAACTTAAAAAGAACAAATTCTATAAGTTCTACATCGTAGCCAACACTCCATACGGAAGAATTTACAGCTCACAGAGCCACTTCTGCACAGGCAACAAGGCCAAGAAGTTGACTAACGCTAAGAGCCTGAAGATCAACGCAGGAAGCGTAGGCCTTAACAAGGGCGATAGCTTTACAATCGGTAAATCCGCTAAGAAGGCTAAGAAGAAACTCAAATTCCCTGGCGCAAAACACGGCGGAAACTTCCGTTTCATGAGTGACAACCCAGAGGTAGCAACAGTAAACGGTGCCGGCACAATCACTGCAGTAGGCAGCGGTTGGTGCAGAGTTTACACTCAGACAACAAACGGAATCTGGCAGGTAACAGAGGTATACGTATACTAGTCTGAGAGCATAATGCAACAACGAGAAGCCGAACCCCAAAAGGGGCTCGGCTTCTTAGTTTGCGCGGATTAATCGATTATTAATAGGAGGAACCTAAACTTTATGAGCTTTTTAATGATGTATTAATAGAGTTTTAATACTGCACCTATATACTCCAGTTATAAGCTAATGAAGAAGCACTCTCCCGCTTCTACTTAATAAATGGAAAACAGGAGGACGTAACTATGAAGAAGATGAAGAGAATCGCAGTGTCGCTCGCAATGGCACTGACCATGTTGCTGACCTCAGTCGTAGGCGTATCGGCAGCAGCACCGGCGATCGAAGAGATCGAACACAAGGGTAACGGACGTATGGAAGTTGAGTTCTACGGTAAGGTCAAATATAAAAGGGCCAAAGTAATCGTAAAGGACACTTCCGGCAAGAAATATAAAGTTAAGGCCGTAAGAAAAGACGATGACGACATCAAGTTCACAATCAAGAACTTCAAGAGAGGCAAGACTTACAAGATCACCGTAAAGGGCGTTAAAGTAAGAGGCACCAAGAAGTTCGGAAAGAGAACAGGAAGAATCTCAATCGGCGGAAGCGGCTCTGCAACAAACATCTCAGGCGCAAGTGCAGTCGATATCGCAAAGAAAGACGCTGCAAGCATGTGGGGAGCAACAGACCTGATGCTCAAGAAATGTGAGTTCGATGAAGGCAAATGGGAGATTGAACTGATCGGATACATAGGTGGGCAGCCTTGGGAGTTCGACTATGAAATCACCAGGAGCGGCAGAATCATCGAAAGAGAAAGAGACTTCGGCTGGGATTAATTTAATCAAGCTTTAATCTAAATTTAATCTTACGAGCATATACTCAAATTGCAGAAATGCTTTAGATTACAATATACATCAACCTTCACTATAGAGAGGCCCGGTGCCGCAAGGCGTCGGGTCTTTCGCTTTTTTGGACAACTCCGGAAAGGGATGCGGAAAGCGAATTGTAAACCGTTACAATTTCAAGGTTTTTGTGTTATTATTACTCTGAATGAGAATGTAATGAAGAGCATTCTCAATATTAGATAGATAAAAGGAGAGAATCAAATTGGAAGAAAAAACTTTAAGAGCCATAAACGCGGCTACTGAAGCAATCACCGAAGAAATGAACAAGGTGATCATCGGTAAGAACGATGTAATCAGGAAAGTTATCATGAGCGTGCTCGCCAACGGACACATCCTGCTCGACGACGTACCGGGAGTCGGTAAAACTTCCATCGCCGTAGCACTGGGCAAGACCCTTGGCATGAAGTACAACAGAATCCAGTTCACACCGGACGTACTTCCGTCGGACATCGTAGGTTTCTCCATCTTTAACAGAGACAGCGAAAACCTCGTATACGTTCCGGGCATCATCAACGACACCAACCTCCTGCTTGCGGACGAGATCAACCGTACGTCCTCCAGGACACAGTCGGCTCTGCTTGAGGCAATGGAAGAAAAACAGGTAACGGTAGACGGTAAGTCCTATCAGCTGCCTGAGCCTTTCATCGTAATCGCCACACAGAACCAGGTAGGAGCAGCGGGAACGCAGGTGCTTCCGCACGCACAGATGGACAGATTCCTGACCAGACTTTCCATAGGTTATCCTGACAAGATGAGTGAGAAATCCATCATCCTCGGCAGACAGGTCGAAGATCCGTTTGCAGTCGTAGGACAGGTTGCCAGCAAGGAAGTCGTAAAGTCGATGCAGGAGATCGTGCTTAAAGTCACCATCAAGGACGAGATCGTAAACTACATCACGGACCTCGTAGACGCGTCGAGAAATAACAACATGATCGAGCTCGGCATCTCCCCGAGAGGAGCTATCGCCGTCAGCCATATGGCCAAGGCTTGCGCCATCATGAACGGCAGAGACTATGTGACAGAAGAAGACGTCAGAGAGGTATTCTGCGACGTTTGCGCACACAGAATTCTCCTCACACAGAAAGCCAGAGCACAGGGTATCTCCGCAAGAGACGTGCTGAACCAGCTTATGGGCGGCACCAAAACACCATACGGTGTGGAGTAATTTAGAGAAGAGCAAAGGAATCATATTAAATGATTAAAAGAAGAATTGCATGTGGTCTTCTCATACTCGCTGCGCTGATACTGTATTTCTTTGATAACGAAACGGTGACGCTGGCGCTTCTGCTCGCCTTGATCATACTGCCTGCAGTATCCATCGGACTGCTGGCGCTGTCGGGTAAAAACCTGACGGTCAGGATGGGCGATTCGCCGGTCGTAGGTGAAAGACCTACCATGAGGCTCACTATAGAAAATCCCGGCATCATGCCGGTTGCAAATGCCGAACTTGAGGTTGTATGCGAAAACCTCAGGACTGGCGAAACAGACAGCACGGTAATCCAGGTATCTCCGGGGCCTAAGAGCAAAAAGGAGATAGATTTTGAGGTGCTCTCAGGTCATGCGGGCAGGTACAGAGTCAACGTGACCGACGCCGTGATGTGGGATCCGCTGATGCTCGCCAAGAAAGACGTGAAGTGCGAGGACAGCAAATTCATCACGGTTATGCCGGAGCTCTTCGAGACACATCTGACCTACGCATCGGATGCGGCACTGCTCGAAAACGACAGATCGGCAGAGAGCAGGCGCGGGCTTGACCCGGGTGATGTACGAGGCATAAGAGAATACGTGCCGGGAGACCCGGTCAGAAATATCCACTGGAAGCTTTCCGAAAAGATAGACAAAATGCTGGTCAAAGAACTCGGTACCCCGATTACCGACCAGCTCCTCGTAATACTCGGAAGCGCAGGGGAAAGAAGCAGCGATCCGGAGGCTCTCGAGGCCATAGCATCAGTGTATGTATCTCTCCTTAATACACTGAGACTTGACAGCACGAGCCTCACAGCCGCATGGACGGACGCTATTACCGGACAGGCAGTGTTCAAAAAGATAAGCGATGAGGACGAGATGAATCTCGCAGCAGACGAGTATCTCGCATCGCCTGCATCACTGCACGGAGCATTTGCCAGCATAGACAGAGACCTCGCAGAGACCAGATACGCACATATCGTCATAGTTTGCGGCAGGATGCCGACAGGACTTGAGGCTATCGCCAACGGATGTAACGTGACGGTACTGCTCTACGGAGCCGAGGGAAGCACCACAGAGAATAACGTCCAGATCGTCGGATTTGGAAATAAGACATACAGAGAGGACCTCGCGGGAATAGAGGTATAAATGAAGAAACCGAAACTACCAAAAAGGAATAAAGGAAAGAAGAAAGGCGAAGCGGCAGTGACCGCGGATTTCGCATCCGCAAATTTCGAAGCGACGCCGGACTTCTCATCCGCAGCATATGCCGCACCGGGACTTGCTTACGAGGACAACGATGACGGATTTGACGTAAATGTCAGAAACGCAGAGACAGGAATCCGCCTCATCGATCAGAAGAAAGCAAACCCGTGGGTGCTGAGAGAAATGCCGCACGAGATAGCTACAGCCGTCTCACTCATGTCGGTATTTGCACTCCTCCTGGCGGCAGCTGAGCAGGCAAGCGCAATTCCGTTCCTCCTGGCGGGAGTCATCGTGTATACGGTGCTCACCTTCCTCGAGGAGAAACTGGACGGAAGGATTCGCCTCTACGTGGCGGCCGGAATATTTGTCGCGCTTGTGGTACTGGGAATAGTTCTCAGGAAGTATCTATGGGGCGGAATCGGGCTGATCATGAACTCGGTTTATGACGCGTCCGAGGCCACGCAGGCGTACATATATGAAAGATTTAATATCGGATCGACTGCGGACGAGCACTCCGTTATGTGCGTGAGGACTGCCGCAGCGTTCCTGTCCTCAGCACTCGGATTGCTCGCGGCTCTTCCGCCGGCAGCAATCAGAAGAGCCGTAGGCCTCGGCGCGGCCATCTACGCCATGATACTCTTCGCCTACTACGGTATCATCCCGGCAGCAGTATGCGTAGCCATAATAATCGTAGCGCTCGTGTTCGTGCTCGCAAGGGGAGGAATTCTCTCCGCACTTCCGGTGCTCTTAGCATCACTCGCGCTATTCGGCATCGTCATGCTCATATCTCCGGGAGAGAACTACGGCATCTCGAGAGCAGACGAGAATTTCAGAGACAGGTTTGCCCTGCGCTCTGCATATCTCGAAAACGATATGTACCAAGACTACCAGGATGATCTCAACGATCCGTACGAGGACCAAGATGAGACTACCGAGGACAACGGGCAGATTTTCAGCGAGCACAAATGGTTGCTCCCACTCATAATCGCCCTGCTCGTACTCGCCGGACTCATAGTCGCAGCATACCTCTTCTACAAACGTTACAGGAGGAGGCGCGACGCAAACCGCGAGGGCATAGACTCGGACGACCCGCGGACGGCCATAGTCGCGATGTTCCCTTACGCCGTAAGGTGGCTCAAGGCAGCAGACCTCGACGTCGCGGGCAAGAACTTCGCATCGCTCGTAGAGCCGCTTCGAAAAGACGTCTCCGAGCAGTACTCCAAATATTTCAGCAGCATGTACGTGCTCTGGAGGGAGGCCGCATACTCAGACCACGAGATGCACATTGAGAAAAAGGAATCCATGCACGAGTTCATGGAAGAGACCGCCAACATGGTCAAGCGCGACCTGAACTGGAAGGACAAGATAATTACCGCGTTCAAGTATGCACTGTAATGCCATCCTGAACGCAAAAGATACTTGCAACAATATACGCACAAACACACTCTGTATATATAGAAGGGGAAGAGATGGATAATAAGCGTAGACTGACAAACAAATATATACTGCTGGCGATTCTCCTGATCGCAGTCTTTGTGCTGCCGTCATGCAGGACGAGGATCAGCAACAACAGCGAGATTGCCAACGTCCAGTACGACGAGGACGGCATGATGTCCGAGACCTATCAGGAAAGACGTGATGAGCTCGGCCTCTCCACAGCGGAGAAACCTCTCCTGCCTAACCTCGGATCTGCAGAAACAGACGACAACGACGATTTCGCAGAGGGCAGCGAATCCATCGACTACAACCCTGAAGACTACCAGGAGGATTTCAGCGAGCCTGAAACAACCACGGAAACAAACACAAACACAAATACCAACACCGGAACCCGCACGACCACCCGCCGCACTCCGACCACAACAAGGAGGACGACAGGTACGACAACTTCGACAATCACCATTACCTTCGATCCGAAGGAGGGAACAATCGAGGGAAAGAAAAAAGCGGGTACAAAAGAAATAAAGTCCGGAATAAAAAAGAACAGCAGCATTACTCCACCGGTAGCAACTAGAGAAGGATATACGCTAACAGAGTGGAAAGGAAGTGATGGCAAGACAGTTAAACCGGGAGGAAAAGTCACTGTAACGAAAACGGCTACATATACTGCACAGTGGCAGGCCAACACACCACCGGAAACAAAGAATTACAAAGTAACTCTTAATGGAGACGGCGGAGACATCAGCGATTCAGCAACAATAGAGGAGGGAAAAGAGTACACTATTTCCTCGGATACCCCGAAAAAATCCGGCTATAACTTTGTATGTTGGAAAGACAGCGATGGAAACGAATATGGTCCGGGATCAAAAATAACTGTTACCAAAGACATTTCCCTGACAGCGCAGTGGGAGAAAAAAGAAGCAACGGAATACTGGCAAGATATGTTTAATGACGCCAGTGCGAAGAATGTAGACTGCTATGTCGACAAAGATACCATTTCGGATACAGCCTGGATTCAAGATTGCAGGGCCAGAATAGTAAATGCAGATAAGAATCCAAAATATGTAATCGGAATGGCCGAAGGCGAAGATATAGAATCTTATGTAGAAACTTTGAGAGCGATGTTCTCGGACAAAACAATATTTGTGATAGCACCGGCCGCTCAAGATTCTGATAAAATGCTGGCATACCAGATTAAGCTTCTCAACTTAATCCATGATAAAGAAATACTAGATGCAACAAAAGCAGCGAAGGAGCTCGGAGACATAAATGTAGACATAAAGACATATCCGGCACCGTAGAATAACTATCATAAGGTTTAATATAAGCAAAAGGCAGGCGAAAAAGCCTGCCTTTTACCTTGTACGAGTTGCTATAAGCATCAAAAAAACCGTCAGTTCAGAATGAACTAGACGGCAACCCGTAATAGGTTGAGTTAGTCGTTGACGAACGACGCTCTTCCTGACCCAATTATATGAATTTGCTACGTTGGGCGCAAGCCCATTTTTACTTTCAGCAGGCGCTCGTTTATGCCCGCCCATAGAGACCCGCCCCTAAGCGAGCGCATCATTTCAAATTGTTTTTCAAAAAAACAATTACATAATTTGAATGATATCCTACAATTCCTGCACGATATCCGACAATAAAATAATGGAGGTGGCGAATTTTGGCGAATGCAGGGATTGGAGGGTGTTGACACGAGCGTTGATACAGATAGAATAGTGGCAAGTCAGGAGAGCTGTGACTCACGGCTGGCTCAACCGAAGATACGATTTTCTACATCCCCTAACGTCAAGGAGGTGAGGCCATGGGAAATCTATTGAAGGGAGGGACCGGAGATGGTAAGAGTTACCGTAACGTTCAGTCGACGGACTGTACGGGTAACAATCTACATCAAAAAAGCCGTCAGTTCACAGAACTAGACGGCAACCAACAAATAGGTTGAGTTAGTCGTTGACGAACGACGCTCTTCCTGACCCAATTATATGAATTTGCAACGTTGGGCGCAAGCCCATTTTTATGTTAGTGCAGAAAGCATCGGGAATGTGCTATCCTTATACCAATGTTGAACAAAGTTGCGAAAAAGAAAGGCAAGTTAAAAGTTGCAATCATCAGCCGCGAGAGCGATGAGAAGACCTTGGATGTCAGGATGCTGGAGGAAGAACTCAGGCAGAGGGGCGTTCGTGTTAAGGTGCTCAGCAAACTATTGACCAAGGAGAAATCCGTAAAGAATGCAGTAGGATACCTGGGGCATGCGCTCAGGCAGGAAGCCGAGATACTGAGCTCGGATGTGGTAGTGCTGGACACGTACTGCATACCTGCCAGCATGATCCCGCACAGAAGCGGCACCAAAGTCGTCCAGATGTGGCACGCTCTCGGTGCCGTCAAGAAGTTCGGCTGGCAGACCGTCGGGAAACCCGACGGCACATCCGAGCGGACCGCAAAAATGATGCGCATGCACAGCGGCTACGACTACGTCATATGCCCAAGCGATGTGACTGCAGGCTACTTCTCCGAGGCTTTCAGAATCCCAAAAGACAAGATCGTCAAACTCGGATTGCCGCGCATCGACTACATCAGAAATGTCACACACGGAGACACTGCCGAGAAGACCAAAGCACGCATAGTGAAGAGATATCCGGAGCTTGCAGAGCAGGGGAAGAAAACCGTCCTCTATGCACCGACGTTCCGAAGAGGCGCAGCGCCAAACCTGGCCGGGCTTGCCGACGCGCTCGATCCGGAGAAGTACAACATAATAGTCAAACTCCACCCTCTGTACGGAGGTGGCGGCAGACTGTTTAGAGACAACATAATCTACGATGAAGAGTTCGAGACCTACGAACTCATCGCCGCAGCGGATGCGGTGGTAAGCGACTACTCATCGCTGGTTATCGAGGAGACGCTTTCGGATAAGCCGCTCTACCTCTACACCTACGATATCGATGAGTACATGCAGAGCACCGGGCTCAACATGGATTTCTCGAGCGAGCCTATCGGCAAATACACATTTAAAGATGCGACGGATCTCGCAAAGGCACTTGAGAAGCCGTACGACAGCGAGGCGCTTAGAGATTTCGGCAAGAAATACATAGACATCGAGAACGCTTGGGAAGATGGCAGCTGCACGGCAGATCTGGCGGATTTCATTATCAGCATGCACTTTGACAGATGAGGGGAGGCTGTCCGAAAACTAGCCTCTGACCAATAAGTAATAACGTTTTTACGTTTCGCGCTCGTTTACGCCCGCCCCCTGCAACTGGGAGCCCGCCCGACTCGCGCGAGACAGTAAGATACACAGGCACCTTGAAAACTGAATAAAATGCACCAACACATTGGAATTTCAAGCGTTAGAGCTTTCTCTATGGTATAATATAGACAGTTGGAACTGTCGCCCAAGGAGGACTCTATGCGTTATGTGAAAGGTCTTGACCGCGATCAGGTAATGATGTGCTCTCTCGACTCCTTTGTAGATAAGGAGAGCGATGCGAGGCTCATAGATGCGTTTGTTGACAGCCTTGATCTGGAAAACCTTGAGATCATCAAGTCTTGTGCAGCATCAGAAGGCCGGCCGGCTTACGATCCGAGAAGCATGCTCAAACTGTATATCTACGGAGCAGAGCATGGCATCCGTTCATCAAGAAAACTTGCTGAAGCGTGCAGACTCAACGTAGAAGTTCGCTGGATGACAGGAGCTGTAACTCCGGACTTCAGAACAATCTCGGATTTCAGGAAGAATAACATCAATTCTCTGAAGAAAATCTTCCATGAGTTCGACAAAAGAATCGCTTCAGCAGTCGAGTTCGGATTCGTCTCGGTGGATGGCAGCAAGCTCAGAGCTAACAACTCCAAGGACAACAATTTCACATCTCACAAACTTGACGACCGGATCCAGTGGCTGGATGCTCACATTGATGAGTATCTCAGACAGATGGATGCCATTGATTCAATGGAGACCGCTGAAGAGATGGAACTCGAAGGAATGCTCAGCAGAGAGAAGATCGAGCAAAGACTTCAGGAAGCACAGGCAAGGCTCGAGAAGTACAAACAGTACCGGGACTACATGGAGGAGAACGGACTGTCGCAGATGTCGATCACCGATGCTGACTCCAGGCTCATGAAGAGCAAGAACGGATTCCAGGTCTCGTACAATGTGCAGACAGCAGTGGATTCCGAGACACATCTCATCAGAGACTTCAATGCTACAAACCAAGTGACCGATCATGGATTGCTGGCACCGACTGCTGCAGATATACGCAACGAAGACGAGATCCTTCATGCTGTAGCAGACAGAGGCTACGAGAACCATGAGGATATGATCAAATGCCTTGAAGATGGCATCATTCCTCACGTCATCCTTCCTGATGGCAAGGATATTTACGAACTGGAACTTGAGTATGTCGAATCCGAGTGTGACCCTGCCAGCACAAAAGGCGAAGATCTGGCCAAATGCCTTCATGCCGGAGAGATACCTGATGCATACAAGGATGTCATCAAAAGCGCCGAGATCAAGGAAGTCCGTCGGAAGATTAAGGAAGCGGACGAAGAGTCATCTCCAATACGATCGCCATATGGGACTGAAGAAGAGATGATGGCAAGAGCATCTGAAGGATACTTCGTCAGAGACCCCGAACGAAACCTTGTATACTGTCCTGCGGGGCAGATCCTCAGGCAGAAATGCATAAAGAAGAACGGGAATATCCGCTATGCAAATAAAGCAGCCTGCAGAAGGTGTCCTTTCCGAAACAAATGCTACAAGGGCAAGAATGAATGGAAAGAAGTAGACTTCGGCAAGGATACTCTGGAGAAGCCGTGCCGCGACTGGCTCAAGGCCGAGGGCAAACAAGCTGCAGCAGAGAAGAAAACTTCAAAAGCCAGGTTTGAAACAATAAAGATCGTTCTTCTCAAGCTCAGGCCGGACCGGGAAAAGATGTCACAGCGATTATGTCTTTCGGAGCATCCTTTCGGAACGATCAAACACTCAATGAATGCAGATTACTTTCTCCTGAATGGACTGGAGAAAGTGACCGGGGAGTTTGCGCTCTCAGCGATCGCCTACAACCTGAAACGATCACGAAACCTCCTGGGATTCAAGAAAATGATGAACCTGATGATCTAAAGCATCAATAGTGGTGTATTTTATTCAGTTTTCAAGGTGCGTCAGCTATTTCTGAAACAGAATAGCAAAATGGCGTGCTATTTTGTTTGCTAAATTAACGTAATTGACCGCTGAAACCGTTGAAAAATGCGAGTTTTCGGACGGTCTGGGGGGGTGACAATGGTACTCTTTTTATAACAGACTGCAAATTTGGTTACAGAAATTTACGGTTGAGAATTCGTTACAACAGTACAAAAACATTTATCTTAGAACAGTATTGAAAACGGAGGCAATTATGAAGAAGAGAAACAAATTGTTTGCGCTTCTGCTGGCATTTGCCATGGTAATGGGATGTATGCCGGCAATCGCATTTGCGAACCCTGATGGAGGGGGCAGCCAGGGTGAAATGCTAGATCTTAAAGACTGCCGAATCGCATTTAAGGGGCATGCAGATTACGACTGGGCATATTTTTATTCAGTAGACGGAGAAGAGGCTAGACTTGATTATGACGAGTTAAATATCACCGTAGTAGATGGAGAAGGCAAATCAATCAATCCGGATTGCTATGATTTAGTTTTGCAACGTATATGGTATAGCAATGAAGAAGATGCTGATATATCAGAAGAAGTTGAACCGCCGATTGGAATACACGATGATTATAAACACCTCGGATTCACAGAGTATTCGGCAATAGCTATCGGCAAAGAGGAAAAAGGATACACAGGAACTACAAGTGGAGACTTTATCATTAGAGATAAGTACTCTCTGGAATTCGTAGGCTGTAATTTCATATTTAAAAATGCTGTTAAGAGTGAATGGTGTGGTCGCGACAGATTCTATATAGGCGCTGACGATATGGCCGAGCCGGGAATTATGACAGTTGACGGAGTAGAGCTTGATCCGGATACGGATTATACAATTGAGTATTACGAAACGGCCAGAGATCTTGACGACGACAATCCGCATAAAGACTTTCCGGATTACCTTGTTATAGATGATAAGTATAAACTGGAATCAATGCCTACAGAAGAAGGTCAGTACTTTGCCGTCGTCAAAGGTGAAGACCAATACTATGGAAAGAACAGTGCGATGTTCGACATCACGCCTTTCAGCAATTTTGAAATAGATTATGATGATGAAGAAGCACTATGGTCAGATGGAGATAAGACCTTCACGCTGAATTTACCAGACATTGTACCTGCAACCAGAAAGATTAAACTTCTTCCGGAAGATGAAGATTATGAAATTGAACTTGTTGAGGACGAAGACTTTACATACGATTCGAACAAAAAAGAGCTGACGCTTCACGGTAATATGATTTTTGAAAAAACCGACTGGGGCCGGCAAGATCTGTATGTAGAATACTACGAGGGAGATACGCTCAAATTAAGAGGTTCAGCAAATTTCGAACTCAGGGAAGCGATATATGAATATGATTTGCCTGAGGATGAGGACCTCCTGCCGGGATGGGAAAGCAACTTAGATGATTCTATACATGCTTACATAAAAAATGCGGACCATCCGGACGGAGACAAATTCGATTTTGAAGTTACAAGTGTAGAAGTTTTACCAGGCGATGACGTTATTGATTTAAAGAAAGACGATGAGAATGGCGGCTGGACATACACAGCGAAAGACCTCGGTACAGCAAAAATAGAGATTAAATATAAAGACTATGATTACGAAGATACCGTTGATTGCAAAAGTAAGTTCCGCCACCGTCAATAGCTTGAAATTGCAAGGCTTAGTTCCGATGGCTTGAGCTTAACCCTTGCACATAAATACAAATAGAATTCAATAATCATCAAAAATGATGTAGTATATGCTTACAGCTCAAATCTTGCAAGTATTGAAAACACGCCAATCTGACGAGTGCCATATAGTCGTGCGGGACTAAATTCCACTCGCCTCGGATAGGGCATTGTGGAGATCCTTCCGCACTGTTTTCAAAATTTACTTCTTGATGAGAGACGGTTTCAGCAGGACTTCATCATGTGGTACATGGTGGAGTCCGAGCTTTTTCATAAAGCTTTTGTCAAGTAATAACGGAGCCAGATCGTATGGAGTCGATCCGTTCAGACTGTCTCTGGCAAAGCTGTTGATGTGATTGCACATGGCAAGCACTTGCTCCTCAGAGAGCCTGTCGAAGCTCTTTCCCTTAGGGATGATGTAACGGATGAACTCATGGTTCTTCTCGATCGGTCCCTTTTGCCAGGACTTGTTCGGATCACAGTAGTACACGCTTGTACGAACTATTCCGTCATCATCAAACTCGATGAGATGGGGGTTCTGGAACTCAGAGCCGTTATCCGTCAGTATTAGAGGAAACAGCTTTCGAAATATCCTGCTGCCGAGCCGGGACTCGAGTGTGTCGAAGGCCTCCTTGACCTCCATCTGACGCTTCTCCTCGAGGAGATACATAAGCATCACATGGCAACTGCAGAAGTAGATGGTCAGGAGGACCTTACCCCCGACCTTGCCCTCTACGGTGTCCATCATGACCGGCTTGATCTCGGGATGCTCCCCAAGGTACTTGAGGTAGTCCTCGTAGGTGCGGCCTTCCCGGTACTTCGAGCTCGGCTTGTCCTCATCGCGCTTCTTACGCTTCTTGTATCTGACCTTGCGTGGAAGATCGATGTTCTTGATGGAAAGAGCATTGCGTTCGATGTAGTTGTAAAGGGTGCGTCTGCTGCAAGGCAGCTCCTGGGCATGCGTCGAATATATATGCGCGATCGACTGTCCTTTCAGGATCAGAGGCTTGACGATAGAATCGATCCGCTCGAGTTCATCGGGCGTCTGGTTGATCCCGCGCCTGCTCTCTACCAGTTGCTCGCGATAGGAGTCATCAGCATGCTTTGCTCTGTAGAACATTTTGTCGTATGAGCAATTACGTACTCTGCGGCAACCATTGCAGACATACGGCGCCTTTTTCAGTTTCGGGCATGTACCCGGAACATACTGGCTGCAATACATTGTGCAGTTTGAGATCTTACATCTCGAGCAATAGCCTTCTCCGAAGCAGTACTTGTCAAGTGAGCATAGCTTTGTGATCGTGCAGCTGTCTTCAAGTGCGCAATGACCGCCATACTCGCCAGATTCGATCATTGGTTTTTCGAATCTGCGCTTTCTGATCTCTTTTGAGATCGTGGTCGGATCCTTCTTGAGATAGCGGGACATATCCTTGAAGGTAAGCCCGCGCTCAAGCGCTGTCTGGATGTAGATCCTGTCATCCAGCGTCAGGTGAGTTCCTGTATGCTCTGTTACTTTGATCATGGTTTTTCCTTTCCCGTGCGGAAGGGTCAACCTTGTTAGCAGATTATACTGGAACTTTGTGCAAAACTAACTTCCGATTTTTGCGCTTGAGCGGAAAAATTTTATTCATTTAACGATTACGAAGATACCGAAGAACTTAAAACACACACGTTCGACATATACGTCATTCCAGAGGTGTTTGATGTAAACATGTGGTCTGAGAATGGTATGTATAAGGGCCTGCCTGGAACAAGCATTACTCTGATAGCAGCAGCAGAGAAAAACTTCCTTATTGACGAGGGAGCTGAAACTACCTACGGCAGAACATTTAAGAACCTCGGATTTAAATGGAGCATCACTGACGGCGAGGAATTTGCTACCATAAAAGCAGATGCGGAGGACCCGGGAAAAGCAGTTGTCACATTTAAAGACATGCCTAAAGACTGGGATTCCATAGGAGAAAGAGTTGCTGTCAAGGTAGAGACCTTCGATAAAAAATATCCTGATGACATGATGGCAGAAACCGAACAGGATTTGTACGTAGAGGATGAATTCTACCAGATTTACCCATTGGAGATAGATGAAAATCTGGAAGCCGGAAAAAGCATTACAATAAAGCCTGAACTTCGCAGATACAAACTCGGCACGGCTAATTATTCGGTCGTCGGAGATGCACGCTTCGAAATTGCAGAATACGATGAAGATGGCATGTCCGTGAACGAAAGCAATGGAACATTCACCATTAAAAGACTCAGGGACTTTGGTATGGACTTTGTCATAAGAGCGGATTGGGAAGACGGAGAAGAAGAAGAGGGGTATTGGTTTAGCCCCCTTGACGATGACAATGCTTGGCTGGTTCAGGACATGATTAATCATCTGGATACCGCTAATCCAAACAAGGACGCTATTGATAAAGCAAGAGCAGCATACAACAAGCTCAGCGATGAAGAGAAAGAGGAAATCGACACCTCCAGACTGACTATCGCAGAGACGAAACAGGCCGCAAAAGACAAGGAAGCTGCAGATAGAGCAGCAGCTGAGGCAGCAAGAATAGATGCACTGGAGTGGAATGGTACACTTAGCGGAGCTGTTCCTGCAGCAAAGAGTGTAAAAGCTAAAGCTGCCAAGAAGAGCGTCAAGGTGAGCTGGAAGAAAGCCACTAAGAAGAACCTCAAGAAGTTCGACAAAGTTGAGATTCAGGTATGCACAGATAAGAGTTTCCAGAGAGCTAACACTAAGCGTGTCGAGGTCAAGAAGAGCAAGAAGTCCGCTACAGTCAAAGGGCTTGTAAAGGGCAAGACATACTATGTTCGTGTTCGTGACGTCAAAGGCTCCGGTACGGGCAAGCTCGTATCGAAGTGGTCCGGTGTGAAGAAGGTTAAGATTAAAAAATAGTATGAATTGCTAATTCCTATTACCCCCTCAAAACTTACAAAGAGACAGGAGCTGGCGCTCCTGTCTCTTGTTTCATGAGGAATACATGTAACACTATAAGTAGATTGCTACTTAATAGTATTTCAGATAGAATTAGAGCAGTTAAATCAGATTTTCGGAGGACATACTATGAAAGGAATCGTACTCGCCGGTGGAGCCGGAACAAGACTATATCCATTGACAATAGTTACATCCAAGCAGTTGCTCCCGATATATGATAAGCCGATGATTTTTTATCCATTATCCACACTCATGATGGCCGGCATCAGAGAGATATTGATCATCAGTACACCGGAGGATACACCGAGGATCGAGAACTTACTCGGTGACGGATCAAAGTTCGGCATTGAGTTATCGTATGCAATTCAGGAAAAACCTGAAGGGCTCGCCCAGGCATTTACCATCGGACGCGAGTTTATCGGAGACGACGCCTGCGCAATGGTGCTTGGGGACAACATATTCTACGGAAACGGACTCAGCAACAAACTGAAAGATGCCAGGGAAGATGCATTATCCGGCAAAGCCACGATTTTCGGCTACTATGTAGAAGATCCGAAGAGATTTGGCATCATGGAATTCGAGAGAGACACGAAAAACAAGAACTCACTCAAAGTAATATCTGTAGAAGAGAAACCAAAACAGCCTAAGAGCAACTATGCCATTGTTGGTTTGTATTTCTACCCAAAGGGTGTTAGCGATATGGCAGATGCAGTTAAGCCATCGGACAGAGGAGAGCTTGAGATTACAACTCTAAACGACATGTATCTAAAGAAAGGAAAGCTGAATGCACAACTGCTAGGACGTGGATTCACATGGATGGATGCAGGAACTTTCGACAGCCTGCAAAAGGCCACAGAATTTGTAAGTATGATTGAGCAATACCAAGGAATGACCATATCATCCCCTGAGGAAATAGCATATCATCTCGGTTGGATAAATGATGCTAAACTCAAGGAAAGCATCAAACGCTACGGAAACAGTCCGTATGGACAGAGGCTCAAGGCAGTCCTCGAAGGCAAGGTTGTTATTTAGAAAGAGATATATAATTAATGATCAGGAATTGGAAGAACACAATTAGATTTGTTTTGTGCCTGGTGATGGCGATAGCCATCACGGGCTCCGCCGTTCCGGCGGAGGCGACTGAAGCCGCACAGGCACAAACCCCGAAACTCTACAGCGCAAATGCAGAGCTCGGGGCTTACCTCGACAGAGCCCTTTTAAATCATCAGGCGGAGATAGTTATCTATACTAACGACCGCAGTCTTTTTCAGCCGGCATCACCGACCATGGAGACCAATCTCGAGTACTGCTCGTTGATGCTCTACGGCATCAAGCACGATAAGAATATCAGAACGGAGCCGGTTATAGAATCTCAGACAGAAGTGATACCTCCTTCAACAGAGGGAGAGGGCGCAACAATAATAAGGAGAGATTACATAGCTTACTACAAAGTCACACTCAGGCCGACATACAGATATAGCGTCGCCAAAGATCGTGCGTTCTACAATAAAGTCCAAAGCGCAGCAAAGAAAGCGAGAAAGAAAAAGGGCGTAAAAAATCGTGCGAAATATATCAACAGCTTCATAGCAAAGAAGGTCAAGTACAATATACGCACGCCATACCACAACACCGCGTATGCGGCCATGATGAAAGGCAAGGCAAGCTGCCAAGGCTATGCAGACCTGTTCACTCTAATCTCAAGGCAGGCAGGTCTGAATGTAGATACCGTCTGCGGCTTTGCTTGGCTCAAGAATAAGGGTAAGAAAACTAAGAGAAACTATCACGCCTGGAATGTTATCAAGAGCGGAAAGAAATGGGTGCAGATAGACCCGACCTTCAACGACGCAGGTAAAAAATCGAGAACAAAGTTCTTCATGATAAAAAAGAAAAAGTTTAACAAGAACCACAGCCTAGATACGTTTTACAACAATGCTAAGTGGAAAAATGCGCACCCTCTGAAATAGACCATTTCAGAGGGTTTTATAATAAAAACTAGCTGTAGATAAGCCGAATTGTAACGGTTACAGAACGGTTATAAAAGTGTTCATTATGTTGTCATTCAGAAAGATGAAATGATACTATTACTTCACGACAACAGTGAAAACGAGCGCCGGATGGGAGGATGTGACATACACAACTACAGGACAGCAACTGACAGAAACCATAAATGGCCAGACGATTACGCTTGTTGTAGGAAAAGAATGCACAATCCCTATTCCACAGCCTGAGACCGGAAGATTGTCAGCAAAGTCTATTACATTTACACCCTCGGAGATAAGTCGAATTAGCTATCACGATAATAATGTCCGCATACTGCAAGACTTCAGTGCTTCAGGCAAAACGTCAAATGGACATAGAAATGAATTAGTTGAAGAAAGCTTTGAATTTGGGGCAGACCTATTTAGATATTAACAGCAAGGAGGATTAAGAAATGGATATGAAATTCTATGTATGTGAACATTGCGGAAACATCATCGCAAAGGTAAAAGACGCAGGAGTACCTGTTGTATGCTGCGGAGAAAAGATGAAAGAACTCGTACCGAATACCGAGGATGCTGCACAGGAAAAGCACGTACCTGTATGCGAGATAAAAGGTAACATAGTAGAAGTAACAGTAGGTGCCGTCGAGCACCCGATGCTCGAGGAGCACTACATCGAGTGGATTGCCCTGCAGACCGACAAGGGCAATCAGCGCAAAGCCCTGAAACCGGGCGAAGCGCCAAAAGCCGACTTTGCGCTACTCGACGGCGAAAAAGTCGTAGCGGTATATGCATACTGCAATCTGCACGGACTGTGGAAAGCATAAACCATAGAACCAGATGAACTGCACTAAAGAGCTAATAGAAAAAGGCATCGAATGGCTCAGATGGGCTATAGACGAGGGCTATACATACGTTAAATGGGATGGGTCCGAAAAGGCAAAAGAATGTCCCATTTGTTGTGACCACAGCAAAGAGGGCGGATTCTATGGAGGAAACTGCATTTGGTTGGCATCCGCATATCTTTATCATGGAATGGGAATGACAGATATCAAGTGTGCAGGCGACGGACTTCTTGGACGGAATTCTACTACTACAAGATTGCTATATATGCCTCAGTCAAGAGCTCAATCATTTATAGACTCAAAACTCGGTGCAGGGAAATTTAAAATGGTCAGGAAAAGAACTCGAGGTAAACTGACCACTGCGGATCTAGAGAGGGGCGATATCATTTATTATTACAAACTTGGACTGTGCCGACACGTTGCAATTTACATTGGAGAGGGAAGGATAATAGACTGCTCCAGCGCATACGGAGTAGATGAGAACAGTTTAGACTCCGCATTCACATGCCGCTTGGCGTTGCGAATGGTATACGGCTCTTTGTATAATAAGACCATAATATAGCATTAAAAACCATCGGATGGGATACGAAAAAGAATAGCAACACCAGGACAGAATTGCATACGGTAAACAGAAGAAGCGTAAGAGAAACTATATACGTAATAACAAACATAGCGTTACTAACGCTAATCGGGTTATATGTTTTCATAGTTGACATAACTAAAACAACTATGAAAGTTGAAATTCCTGATTGTTGGGAGCGCTATCTTTTAATGTTAATAGTGCCGATTGTCGTAATAAGATTATTTCTACTTGTCTTTAGGGAGAGAGAACTGAACCGGCAAATAACTTGGTTAAAGCACATATCCGCAGGACTTTTGGTTTCGGCTGTGTACTATATGATTTACAGAGAAGGAGATTATAAGGTACTGGCTTTTCTTGCGGTGTTCACTCTGGGGACAGTGGGAATGGAGTACAGAAAGGTTCTCAAAGCCTATGCTGTAGCAGCAATAACAGTGATAGTGTCAGCCGTCTTCATGGCATGGACAGGTGCGATAGAGAACTATGTTTATTTCAGAGATTTTGCTTTAAGGAGTTCGTGGGGAATAAAGTACCCGACTGATCTGACATCACTGCTGTTTTTCTTGATACTTGCTCTCTGGATTATTTTTGGCAAAGAGAACACACTGTGGTTTTTAATACCGGGTGTGTTGCTGCTCATATTGGCACAGAAGGTTACCGACAGCAGAACAGGAGTACTCTGTAGTGTAGCACTAATGATAGCCATTATTATTGATTACATTCTTACTCAAAAGAATGCGAAATCGCTGAGCAGAGCGACTTCCATTTGTTCATGTTTGGCATTTCCGTTCTTTACAGTTCTAATGAATGCATTGGTGCTTGCATACAAATCGGGTAGAGGATTTGCAACTAAACTGGATGAAATAATGTCTAAGAGACTTAGCCTGTCTGCAGATGCTATGAACGAGCACGGAATAAGAATGTTCGGTAGCAAGTTTACTCAAATCGGATGGGGCGGATCAACCTTTAACAAGCCGGATTACAATTTCGTTGACATCAGTTATGTATATCTGCTTTTGGCGTACGGAATAGTCGGACTGCTAATGATAAATATACTGTGGGTGATGATGACCAGAGCTGCTGTAGTTGCTGGAGACAGACGCTTGGCGCTGGCATTGGCTCTAATCGCTTTTAACTCGGCCACGGAACACCACATTAATCAGATAAATTACAACATCTTCCTTGCGGTGCCTTTTGCAGTAATGGCAGCAAAATATACAAAACAAGAAACTACAGACAGCACGGAACGGATTGTTATAACTGATAAAGAAATCGGAACGACCATTAAGAAAGTGGTGTTGGCACTATCTGTTTTACTCCTTGTAGCACTAGCTATATGGGGTAGCCTACCGGCTGGTCGAACGATAATTACATTGATTGACACCAATGAGACAGTAAGTGGCAGAAGACAACTATTGATTATTTACGCATTGATAACATGGCTTATCATAGCTGCCACATATGCATGTTACAAAGCGTGTAAATATTTCATAATGGATAATAGAAAAACCGCAATTAAGCCATGGGCATCTATACTCTTAATAATTGCAGTTGCTTGCATTGCAGGAACAATTCGAGGACACGCAATAATTAAAAATGGAGAAAAAGAAAATGATGCCCTGATAGAATCCGAAAGACCTGTGATAGAAACGGTGCTGGACGCAGGAAAGGGCAAGCTCTACGTATGCGGACTGCCGTCAATTTACAGAGATAAGTTCGATAAAATAAGCACATCATTATTTAACGGCGAGGAATTGGCCAGATTTGATGATGCAACAATAATAATCGATAAAAACACAGACTCTCCAAGTCTGTTCAAGAAAGGATTCCTATATACTCAGATATCTGATGAGCACGCATTGTTCACAAAAGACGAGAAAGTAATAGAAGAACTTTCCAAAAGTGGACAGCAATTTACAGGGTATTTTCCGCTTATGATGACAGTCGATATGAAAGACATGGCAGAACGAAACGGGCTGTCTCAAAACAGTGATGGATCAATTACTCTGCACGGAGAAGATGAAAAACTGAGAAAAGGCCCGCGCATAGGACTTAGAGAGGGCAGATATACTTTAATCTTTAATCTGCAGCTTGAAGAACCAAAAACCACTGGGGGAAAAGATCCAGTCTGCAGGCTGAAAACAACATATTATAAGGGCGAATACATATTGGATGAGACATATGTCATAGGTGCGGAATTCGATGAAAAAGGATACTGCAATGCTAAGGTGGTCTGTGACATTCCGGATGCAGCGAATGTCGATTTTAAGGTTTTGCCGGAAGGGGACAATGTTATAAAGGTGAGCGGAATAACTTATCAAAAAACCCCAAAATATGATGTGCATTCATTTTATAATCCGGGAGGAACTAAATATCGTGAAGAATACTTCGATTTAAAGGGGAAACCATATAGAGGTAGCTGGGATTACTTCGCGAAGGAAATGCTTTATGATGAAAAAGGAAACAATACAGAAGAGGCTTATTTTGACGAGAAAGGAAACAAAGTACTGAACAGCACCGGATATCATAGGCTGAGGAGAACTTTTGATGATAAAAGCATGGTTGTTAAAGATGAGTACTTTGGAGTGTCAGATGAAAGAATCGCAATAGAAACAGGGCAGTCTATAGCAGAATTCAAATACGACGATTTGAATCGACAGACAGAGGCGGCCTTCTATGATAAGGATAGCAATGCAATCCTTATCGGGGGAGAAGATTGGGGAGGCTATCATAAGATAGAAAGGGAATTCGACTCTGACGGAAGAACTATACGAGAGGATTTCTACGACACAACAGGCCATATCGTTCTACTGAAAGAAGGATTTGCATCAAGAGAATATGGGTACGATGACAACGGCAACAGAAGCGAGGAGCATTATTATGACACAAAAGGGAACAAGACCTCAAACGCTAATGGAGTGAGCGAAATCAGAAGGATATATAACGAAGAGAATCGTATTATAAGAGAGACCTATTATGATACGAGCGGTAAAGAAGTTGATTCCAAAACAGGCCAGGCATCAACGGTATATGACTATGAGAGAGATAGAGTGACCATAGTCTCCTATATAAATACAGAAGGGCAGCCCGTTATTTATAAAAACGAAAAGGAAGGCGGATACAGCAAAGTTGTAAGGACGTATGATGAATACGGCAGAATCATTAGGGAGGACTATTACGACACATCAAATAGGCCGATTTTAGCAAATGGAGGATATGCTTCAAAAGCGATGTCATATGAGGACTATGACGATACTCCGGTGAAATGCAAGTATTATGATACCGAAGGGCGGGAGATGTATGTAGATATATCTGAAGAAGCGGCTGCTTGAAGATATTGTGAATTCCTTGAAAAAACAGCAAAAATAGAATACAATTTTTACAACTTCAGAGGTAAGGCGATAACTGCATAACGAAAGCGGCTATCGCCTTCTCTATGATAGGGAGAAGAATTCGATTATGCACGTACAAAACAAGTACAGCTGGATTAAGCACATCGACTTCATAGCAATCAATCTTTTTTCGCTGATTCTTTGCTTTGTGGTCTCTTTTTATATCAAATTTGATACATTGTCACTCCTGTTCACTTCGACATGGGAAGCACTGCTGCTGATCTTATGCCTGATTAATATAGTTGTGACTTTGATAATTAACCCATACAGCAGCATATTAAGGCGCCCATATTACATGGACGCAATTAAGCTCTTCCTGCTGACGCTGTACTCGTTTATAGTGGTAGCAATTTTCTTCTACCTGTTTAAGGTAGGCGCTGCTTATTCTCGTATCACACTTGTCACGACCTTTGTTTCATATTACTTCGTATCATTTGTTCTGCTATATATCAGAAAGAGACTAATTCTTTCAGGAAAGATTCAGCTTTTTAATGTCAGGGAGAGACAACTTCTGGCGGTAATTAACCTAAAGGGATTGGAAGGACTTAGAGAGACATTAAGCGGAAGTGAAATAAAAGAGTATGCAGTTGCAGGGTATTGTTTTCCAAATGATGACTTCGATAAAGATAACATAGATGGCATACCTGTAATAAAAAGAGCCGCTATGGTCGACTATGTTCTCAACAATCATATTGATGACGTATATATTTCAGTGCCGCCTGAGGAATTCAATGCAGCCAGTTACAGGGCGCTCGTAGAAAACGGTGTGAATGTGCAGCTCGATATTGAGTCCCTAGTAGGCATACCGACAGATGATCAATTTATTTCCAATGTCGGTGGATTCACTACGCTTAGCGTTGGCCCATACGCAATGGACAGCAACCAGGCATTCTATCTTATAGTAAAGAGGTTCCTGGATATCATCTTCGGAATCATAGGATGCTTCTTGATACTGCCTCTTGCCCTGATAATAAAAGTTTCATATTTGCTCGCAGGCGATACTGCATCAATCTTTTACACACATAAAAGAATCGGACAATTCGGAGAGCCGTTCCAATTGTATAAATTCAGGTCTATGGTACCTAACGCTGACGAGATCTTGAAGGAGATGCTGAAAGAAGAGGAGTATAGACAGCAGTGGGCAAAGAATCAGAAGTTTGACAAAGATCCGAGAATCACTCCGATTGGAAGATTCCTGAGAAAGACATCACTTGATGAATTTCCGCAGTTTATCAATGTAGTAAAAGGGGACATGTCTCTTGTAGGTCCAAGACCACTCATCGAAGGAGAACTCGAGGAGCACAATGGACTGACCCTGTACAACAAAGTTAAACCGGGAATCACCGGCTGGTGGAGCTGTAACGGAAGATCAAATATTAATTATAGGGAAAGACTTGAACTTGAATATTACTACGTAAAAAACTGCTCGCTTTATTTAGATGTACTGACAGTATTCAGAACTATCCTTGCGGTAGTAAAGCGTGACGGAGCACAGTAAACGGTTGTCCTGAGGACGACGAAGGATTCTAAAGAAATGAATATAAAAATAATTGTAGCAACACATAAGAATTACTGGATGCCAGCTGACAGCATATACCTTCCTGTACACGTTGGAGCCGAGGGAAAGACTGATGAAAATGGACAAGAACTTGACCTTGGATACACAAAAGACAATACAGGAGACAACATAAGTGCCAAGAACAAGAATTACTGCGAACTGACAGGCCTGTATTGGGCGTGGAAAAACCTCGATGCAGATTATATTGGATTGGCCCATTATCGAAGACACTTCACTTTAAAAAAGCGAGGGGATAAAAAGCAGAGACCAATTACAAGGAGTGAGCTTGAAAACTTGCTCACAAAGAACGATGTACTGCTTCCAAGAAAGCGCAATTATTTCATTGAGACCAACTACAGTCAGTATGTCCATGCTCATCATGAGATAGATCTCACAACAACTCGCGAGATTATAGCTGAGAAATACCCGAACTACCTCGCTGCATACGATGCAAGCATGAAAAGGACTACAGGTCACCGCTTCAACATGTTCATTATGAAGAGGGATAAGTTCAATGCATATTGCGAATGGCTATTCGATATTCTTTTTGAACTCGAGAAGAGGCTCGACATATCTACCTACAATGCGAATGATTCCAGAGTATTTGGCTTTGTCAGCGAGAGATTACTGGATCCGTGGATAGAGACAAACGGCATCAAGTATAAAGACATACCATATGTATTTATGGAAAATCAAAATTGGCTTAAAAAAGGCGGAGATTTCCTAAGGCGCAAACTTAAGAAGAAATAAAATGAAAGACAATCCAAAGTACTCGTTTATAATTCCCGCTTACAACGCCGAAACAACAATAACCAGGGCTGTTAATAGCATAGCTTCAAAGATGAATGACTATGAAATTATAGTTGCTGAGAACGGCTCTAATGACGAGACTTCTTCAGTGGTTTTAGATATGATGGAACACAATAAAAGGATCCATCTCATCCACACTGAAAAGGGCGTGTCTAAAGCAAGGAATGGGGCAATAGGAGAGGCGACAGGTGAGTGGCTGATTTTTTGTGATGCAGATGATGAATGGATAGCTGATGAAAGCATTTTGAATCCACTTACAGAGGAACTTCAAGCATCCGACTTAATAGTGTGTTCATATCAAAAGGGCAATAAACACACTATTCATTCATATAAACAAATGAATAGAGTGATGCATGACGGGGAAAAGAAAGCCGTATTTGAATGGATGCTTACAAGACCTACGCTGAGGATGACCGTATGGGCTAAGCTCTTCAAGAGAGAGACTATTGTCAACAAAGGCATTATTTTTGATGAGGCCTTAAGACTGTCTGAAGATGCGGACTTTCTTATTAGTTTTATAAAAAGCAGCAGGAGCATTGCAGTGTCCGATATCGAGATATATAGATATTGCACAGACACACCTTCTGTCGTCAGATCACATGATAAAACAAGGATTGACGGATATCTGACAGCCTTAGATGCAATTGCAGACAGAGTACCCGAAGAACTACAGGGATTTACGGATTTTGTGATTGCTCATCTAAATCTGATATGCGTCCACAACATATTTACAACAGGCAATAAAATGAATGGTTCAGAAAGAAAAGAAGAACTAAAAAGAGTTTTAAATAACCAGACAATAAAAGGCGCAGTATCGATGATGGGCATTAAGGATATGGCTGACTTGAACAGAATTCCAGCTGTTCTATTCAAACGCAAGATGTATCGCGCGGGAGGAATAGTTTGCTACACAAAAGCACTGATGAACAAGCGAAATGAGGCGCAATCATCGAAGAAAAGGAAACAATCATGAAAAGAGTTCTAGTTTTTGGAATGACAGAAAATCCGGGAGGAGTCGAAAGTTTCCTGATGAACTATTATCGACATATTAATCGGGAGAAGATACAGTTTGATTTCCTTTGCAATTCATATGAGCCGGTAGCTTATGAGGACGAACTCATTGAAATGGGAGGCCGGACATTTCACATAAC
>CADAJM010000007.1 GCA_902788245.1 uncultured Eubacteriales bacterium
AAAGACACCAAGGACGGCGTCACTTGGAAACTGAATAAGTAAAATCGTTCATGGAACGATAAACAAAGCGCCCTGGGAAAATTTTCTCAAGGCTCTTTATTATCTGCTCCGAAAGCAGTTTGTTTCTCTTTGTAATGTTCTTATTCATACTTTCATCCTTCTCTTATTCTTAATACTCACATATGCGGTTTATTATACGTAAAAATTATACACTCTTTTTCCGTAAAACAAAACGAACTCCTGTATCCGTCTGCAGAAGTTCGATTAAAGTTTATGGTGGAGCATATGGGGCTCGAACCCATGACCTCTTGACTGCCAGTCAAACGCGCTCCCAGCTGCGCCAATGCCCCTTATGAAAAAAAGTGGTGCGGATGAAAGGATTCGAACCTTCACGATGTTACTCACACGGACCTGAACCGTGCGCGTCTGCCAATTCCGCCACATCCGCATATATATGACGTGCCTTTCGGCACGCCATGATATTTTACACTATTGAATCAGATATGTCGAGAGTTTTATTTGAGCTACTCTTCTTCGGCCATAATTGCATCGAATTCAGCTGCAGCTGCGTCGAATTCCTCTTCGGATTCGATCTCGAGGATCTCAAATTCCTCGTCGTTTATCTGTTTGTATCCGTAAATATATACGTCATCCGTACCGTCTTCAGGTGCGAGTGCGATGTACTCTTTGCCCTCAAACTCATATGTACCCATAACGTAGCAATCTACGGCTGTATCGTCGTCAAATTCAAGGGTGATGATATCTTCTTCCTCTTCGATGTTTACGTTTTTAATATCTTCTGCCATAATCGTTCTCCTTTCCGATATTGCAATTTCAATATATCATCTGTCGGATGTTTTATCAAGTGAACTCGCGAAGTATTCCACTATGCTCTCCGCTGCCTTGGAGTTCATTCCGTCTGCCTCGAGCAATTCCTCATAGCTCGCTTTTTTGATCGCATCTACGCTTCCGAAATGATTGAGCAGATTCTTCCTTCTGGCCGGTCCTATGCCCGGTATATCCTCGAGTCCGGATTTAAGCATCTTCTTTCCCTTTACTCCGGACATGTAGGTGATGGCAAATCGGTGAACCTCCTCCTGTATATTGGAGCAATAGGTGAACAGCAGTCTGTTTTCCTTGAGGTCGATTTCGCTGCCGTCGTCAAAGACGATGGCTCGGGTCCTGTGGGCATCGTCTTTTGCGAGCCCGACTACCGGGATCGCGATGCGAAACGCATCGACGACGGCCTTAACTGCATGCACCTGTCCGAGCCCTCCGTCTATAAACATGATGTCCGGATATTTTGAAAAGCCCTCATCTCCTGCTCTGGCCCTTTTGAGCCTTCTGTATATTACTTCTCTGAGACTGCCGTAATCATCTCCTTCAGCAGTCTTGACCTTGAACTTTCTGTAATCGTTCTTAAGAGCTTTTCTGCCCTCATATACCACCATGCCCGCTACGGTATCCAGACCATTGAAGTTGGAAATATCATAGGCTTCGATTCTGTATTCCCTGTCGTCCTCTTCGGGTATGAGAAACGGTGCGTTGCCGCTGATTGAGGCCGCACGCTCAATAAGCGATGCAATCTCATTTCTGAGAGCGTACCTTCTTTCGGCCTCACGCTCGGCTTTTTCGTCAAGAGAACTCGCAAGTTCTATCGAATCTTGTGCCGCCATCTTCACAAGGGCTTTCTTCTCTCCCCTTTCCGGCACCGTGATTTTCGTCTTATGCGCCTTGTCCGAGCCCGCCTCCGCATTTGAAACGTTGACCGCATTGAGCATCTCAGCTATCAAATCCTCATCTTCTATGTGTGACGGAAGAAGTATCTCCTTCGGCAGTGATGACATCTCAGGATAGTGTTGTTTGATAAAGGACGCGAGTATTTCCGTTCCTTTATTTCCTCCCGCGCTTAGTCCCTTTGAGCCCGTCGCCTTATCCGCATACTCTTCCCTGATATATGTGATTTCACGCCCGCTCAGTTTTCCGTCCCTTACCTTATACTGCGCCACCACATTGGTCTTGTAAGAGATTACCGGGATCAATACATCGATATCCTCATCCCTCCTGAGTGTAGCCCTCTGCGTCTCATTAAGAGCCCTAAGGGATTTTATATAGTCTCTGTATCTTGCAGCCTCTTCATACATGAGATTCTCCGAGGCTTCCTTCATCTTCTTTTCGTTGCTCCTGATAAGCCCGGCTGCCTTGCCGCTGAGTATGTCCAGTATTTCGGAAATTGATTTGTCATACGACTCCTTATCCGCCTCAGCTATGCAGATGCCCGGACATTTACCGATAAAGTAATTGAGGCAAGGTCTGACATCCTTTTTAAACTCCGTCTGTCTGCACTTCTTCAGTTGATACATCTCATCTATCATGCGCACTGTCTGTCTGACTGCGCCTGCATCCGAGTACGGACCGAAATATCTGTTTCCGTCCCTCAGCATGCGTCTGGTGCTGTATACCCTAGGGTATTCTTCGGTCGTCGTAACTACGATATACGGATAGGATTTGTCGTCCTTGAGCAGAATATTGTAGCGAGGCATATGCTTTTTAATCAGATTGCATTCCAAAAGAAGAGCTTCCATCTCCGAGCTGCAGCTGATGTATTCGAACTCAGCTATATTGGAGACCATAGCTCTTACTTTGGGATCCTGCTGAGAAGTCTTTCTGAAATAACTCCTCACGCGGTTTCTGAGATTGACCGCCTTTCCCACATATATGACCTCACCCAGGCTATCCTTGTGAAGATACACACCCGGAGTCGTCGGCAGTTTTTTCAGTTCATCTTCTATGACGAACAAACAAACCTCCCGTCTCTATCTTTTTCTGTCCTCTTCGATGGCATTTTCGAGAGCTTCCTTTCGTATATCCGAAGTTCTCGGTGCGAACTTTTCGTATCCGCCTCCGTAAGTCCAGTTTCTGCGCCTTCTGTCCTCGTCTATGGCCATCTGTTCGAGGGCCAGTTCCCTGAGTTTCAGTCTGTATCTGAGAGCCTTCATCTTCTCACGCTTTCTCTTCACATATATGATGCGAAGCAAAAGCAACAGAAACAGTCCGAGTATCGTCCCCAGCACTATTGACGCCGTGTTTGATATATATGCTTTTGAAGGAAACCATCCCTTCTTAATTTTCTCATGCGTTACAAGGTTTACCGTACCTTTAAGCTCATCCGCCACAAGTATCCTGAACTCACCGACCTTTGCACCTTTTTCAAGCGGTGCCTCAAGGCCTTTGTCCAGAACTATCTCTGTCTCAATTAGTTCCTTGCTTCCCTCAGGCGGTACGTATGCAAAACCCTTTGTCTCTGTATATGCGGCAACCCTTACCTTTTCTCCGCCCCTTACCATGACGTGTCCTGCAAGCTTTCCTGCATCGATTACGGCATCGCGAGTGGCTATGGTGCTCGCATAGTCTATAAGTTTCTTGGCTTCTTCCTTCGCCTTGCCTTCATACGAGTCCATCAGAATGACGATGAATTGCATATCGTCCTTGACATCGGATCCGGCAAACTGCGATCTGTACACGGGATCACCCAGCGTACTCATTATCCCTCCTTTTACGGAAAGATATTCTTTTATTACTTCATAGCGAAGCGCCGCCTGAGTTATTACCGCGCAGTCCGCAGCAGTTGAGTATTGCTTTGTGCTGTACGCCCCGCTCGGGTTGGTAAACTCGGTGTCCATTATGCGAAGTTCCAGACATTTCGAATTCATCTCCCTGATGAAAACCGACCTCTTTGTGGCGCTGTAAGTCGCAAGCGCTTCCGCCGCCTGGCCCTTTCCTCCGACCAGCATGTCTTTCATAAGGTCTCTGACCTTAATAGTGTCGCCTTGCTTGTAGCTGTCTCCGCGCGCGGCAACCTTTTCACTGATTACAACAGAGTTTTCAAATTCCTCCTCGTTGTACATCTTGTCCAGCACGACCATTGCGGTCACAAGCATAGCAACAGCGCCCGGTTGCATTTTTCTCTCAGCGTGATTGTTGATTACCATCTCGCTGGTGGAACCGGACATAACCGCATATGATGAAGAGCTGATATTCATTCCGGCGAGCACCTTCGAAACATCAGCCTCCGATGCGGCAAAAGCATCAAAACTGATGGTGGACATCAGTATCATAGATATGATGACCACCACCAGATTCTTCATTCTTTGTGTTTTTCTTGTTTTAAACACTGAATATCACTCCACTAAGCGTTCTCAGCCTCGAATTCCTTCATGTATTCGATCAGCTTGTCAACGCCCTCTTCAGGGAATGCGTTGTAGATGGAAGCTCTGCATCCGCCTACGATTCTGTGACCTTTAAGGTTGATCATTCCTCTTTCTTTAGCGCCTGCTACGAACTTCTTATCGAGTTCTTCATCTCCCGTCACGAATGTTACGTTCATGAGAGATCTGTCTTCCTTGGCAACTGTGCCCTTGAAGAGTTTCGAAGAATCAAGATAATCGTAGAGTTTCTTAGCCTTGCGAACGTCCTTCTCGTGCATAGCCGGAATACCGCCGTTTGCGAGGAGATACTTGAATACTTCGCCTGCTACGTAAATTGTGTAGCTTGGAGGAGTATTGTACATCGATCCCTTCTCAGCATGTGTCTTGTAATCAAGATAGATAGGTGTGTTCTCAGGAGCTTTTCCTACGAGATCCTTTCTGATGATTACGATTGTGAGGCCTGCAGGAGCTACGTTTTTCTGTGCGCCGCCGTAGATAACGCCGAACTTCGAAACATCAACTTCCTCTGAGAGGATGCAGGATGACATGTCTGCAACTACCATGTGATCGCCGAAATCAGGCATCTCATTGTAGTGAGTTCCGAATACGGTGTTGTTGTAGCAGATGTAAACGTAGTCAACATCAGGTCTGATATCTTCCTTGCTTACCTTAGGGATATATGAATACTTATCCTCTTTTGATGAAGCTACGCAGCGGGCATCGCCGAACTTGCATGCTTCTTCGTAAGCTTTCTGTCCCCACTGACCTGCTACGATGTAGTCAGCTTTTCCGGAACCTGTCATGAGGTTCATAGGAATCATCGAGAACTGCAGTGTAGCTCCGCCCTGCAGGAAGAGAACATAATAATCATCAGGAATGTTCATCAGTTTGCGCAGGTTAGCTTCTGCATCATCGATAATCTGTTGATACTCAGGGGATCTGTGGCTCATCTCCATTACCGATTCGCCTGTTCCGTTGTAGTTGAGCATCTCATCAGCGCACTTTCTGAGTACAGGTTCAGGCAGTACGGATGGACCAGCCGAGAAATTTAGAACGCGATATTCTTCAGCCATTGGTATATACCTCCATTACATAGTTGTTAAAAAAATTGTTGTTATTATTATACTCCACATCCGTGTCACTTCTGTGAAGTTATAACCTGTTTCTTACAGCTTAGGACCTGCAGCTACGAGTGCCTTACCTACATCGTTTGATGTGTACTTGTCGAAGTTCTTGATGAATCTTCCTGCAAGGTCTTTAGCCTTCTCATCCCACTCTGATGCATCTGCATATGTGTCTCTCGGGTCGAGGATTGCAGGGTCAACGCCAGGAAGCTCTGTAGGTACCTCGAAATCGAAGTAAGGAATCTTCTTGGTCGGAGCGTTCAGTACATCGCCATTGAGGATTGCGTCGATAATTCCGCGTGTATCCTTGATGGAGATTCTCTTGCCTGTGCCGTTCCAGCCTGTGTTTACAAGGTAAGCCTTAGCGCCGCTCTTGTTCATTCTCTTTACGAGTTCCTCAGCATATTTTGTTGGGTGAAGCTCGAGGAATGCCTGTCCGAAGCAAGCGGAGAATGTAGGTGTAGGCTCTGTGATTCCTCTCTCTGTTCCTGCGAGTTTAGCAGTGAATCCTGAGAGGAAGTAGTACTGTGTCTGCTCCGGTGTGAGTATGGATACAGGTGGCAGTACTCCGAAAGCGTCAGCCGAGAGGAAGATTACGTTCTGAGCCTCAGGGCCTGCGGATTTGCCGTTAACCTTAAGCGCGATCTTATCGATATGGTCGATAGGATACGAAACACGAGTATTCTCTGTTACGCTCTTGTCTGCGAAGTCAATCTTGCCGTTTGCATCAACTGTTACGTTCTCAAGGAGAGCATCTCTCTTGATTGCATTGTAGATGTCAGGCTCGGATTCCTTATCGAGGTTGATAACCTTGGCATAGCAGCCGCCCTCGAAGTTGAATACGCCCTCGTCGTCCCAGCCGTGCTCGTCATCACCGATGAGAAGTCTCTTAGGGTCTGTGGAAAGTGTGGTCTTACCTGTTCCGGAAAGTCCGAAGAAGATAGCTGTGTTCTTTCCTTCCATATCTGTGTTAGCTGAGCAGTGCATGGAAGCGATGCCCTTGAGTGGCAGGTAGTAGTTCATCATTGAGAACATACCCTTCTTCATCTCTCCGCCGTACCATGTGTTTACGATGCACTGTTCGCGGCTTGTGATATTGAATGCTACGCAGGTCTCGCTGTTGAGGCCGAGTTCCTGATAGTTGTCTACTTTAGCCTTGGATGCGTTGAATACTACGAAGTCAGGCTCGAATTTCTCGAGTTCCTCTGCTGTAGGAACGATGAACATGTTTGTTACGAAGTGTGCCTGCCATGCAACCTCCATGATGAAACGGATTGCCATACGTGTATCTTCGTTTGTTCCGCAGAACGCATCTACTACGAAGAGTCTCTTGTCGCAGAGCTCTTTTACTGTCAGATCTTTTATCTTAGCCCATACGTCCTCGGACATAGGGTGATTGTCATTCTTATAACCTTCACTTGTCCACCAAACTGTGTCCTTGGAGTTCTCATCCATTACGATGTATTTGTCCTTAGGCGAACGTCCGGTGTAGATTCCTGTCATTACGTTTACCGCATCGAGCTCTGTGAGTTGCCCCTTGTCAAAACCTGTCAACTCCGGTTTCATCTCCTCCTCAAAGAGCATTTCAAACGACGGGTTGTGGACTACTTCAGTAGTACCTGTAATGCCGTATTTTGTCAGATCGATATTTGCCATTAATATACCTCCCAATAAGTAATCGTTACATAATAAAACCAAATTTTTGCTCATATAATAATAAGCACATTCTTGTCAATGTTTCAACTTGTATTTATTATTTCTATACCCCCTTGTTTTATTGAATGTGCAAGGCCTCGGGTGTTATACTTTATTTGGACTGTGCCCTGCAGTAAGGAGGCTGGGTGCAATCAATAAAACAACCACAATTACAATAATATTTAATCGGAGGACAAAATGGATAAATATCTTATCGGTACTCTAAACAACATCTCTTCCAAAGGACTCGACAGACTTACTGACAAGTTCGCACTTACAGAAGACGTCGATAAAGCCAACGGAATCATCGTAAGATCATTCAAGATGCACGAGATGGATTTCTCGGATGATCTCCTGGCAATCGGAAGAGCCGGCGCAGGTTTCAACAACATCCCTATCGACAAATGCGCAGACAAGGGCATCGTTGTATTCAACACACCGGGCGCTAATTCAAACGCAGTAGCAGAGCTCGCCGTAGCAGGCATGATCATGGGTGCTCGTAACATCTACGAAGGCATCGCATGGGGACAGACTCTCAGCGGCGACGTAGCATCTGAAGTAGAAAAAGGCAAAAAACAGTTCGCAGGTACAGAGATTGCAGGCAAAACTCTCGGAGTTATCGGAGTCGGAGCTATCGGTGCCAAGATTGCAAATGCAGGTGAAGCCCTGGGTATGAAGGTTCTGGGATATGAGCCGTTCACACCGCATCCTTGCCTGACTGCTGATGTCAAATTCCTGGATACCATCGAAGAGATGATTCCGGATTGCGATTACATCACCATCCACGTTCCGTCAAATGATACAACCAGAGGAATGATCAACAAAGACTTCATCGCTAAGATGAAAGACGGTGTAATCTTCATGAACTACGCAAGGCCTGACCTCATCGTAGTAGATGACGTTGTTGAGGCTCTCGAATCCGGCAAGATGAGAAAGTACATGACAGACCTTCTCGAGCCTGAGTACATCGGTAAGAAAGGCATCGTTGCCACACCGCACCTCGGAGCTTCCACGGCAGAGGCTGAGGAGAACTGCGCAGTTATGGCTACAGACCAGATCATGGATTACCTCGAAAACGGCAACCTCGTCAATTCCGTAAACTTCCTCGGAAGAGTTACTCTCGAGAGAAAGGCCGGAACGGACAGACACTGCTTCCTCGTTAAATGCGAAAAGGATCAGGCCGCTGTCGAAGAGAAAATCAAAAGCTTCTACGGCGCAAACCTTGAAGGCTTCGCAGGATCCAAGAGAAATGACTACGGCTACTTCATCGCTGATGTTAAAGCCGGCACAGAGCCATTTAACTGCGACTGCATCGTTAGAGCAAGATGCCTCTAAAATAATGCATAAAAATACTTCCCATTCGCAAATGCGTTTGGGAAGTATTTTTTTATTCGTTTTCAGTTTCGAATTCGAAGTCTGTTTCGGCTTCTACATCAACTGCATTCTCAGCCACTTCGGTGAACTCCATGTCTTCCTCTTTGGCTGCCTGCTCAGCGAGCTCCCGCTCTCTGTCACGCTCTTCAAATTTGGCATTCATATTGAGTGTCTTGAGAATCACATAAGCTACGGCGAGTGTGCCTAAAAGTATTAACATAGTTGTCCCCCTTTCGCTGTATTACGAGTGACTGATTGATGCGCGATTACTTCTTCAGAAGGTCTCTGATCTCTGTGAGAAGTGCGATGTCTGCAGGAGTCTCTTCTGGCTCTTCCTCTGCAGGCTCTTCTTTTTTCATCTTGTTGATATTCTTTACGAGTACGAAGATAACGAATGCGATAATCAGGAAGTCGATGATTGCCTGGATAAATGCGCCATATACGATGGATGCATCGCCTACTGTTACCGACAGCTCTGAGAAATTAACTCCGCCGAGCAGCATACCTACGATAGGCATGAGAATGTTTTCTACGAGAGCTGTTACGATTTTACCGAAAGCTCCGGCAATAATTACACCTACTGCCATATCCATTACGTTACCTTTGTTGATGAATTCTTTGAATTCTGTCATAAAACCCTTCATTTTGAAAATTCCTCCTTGAATGTATATATAGATTTTTTTATGCCGTAATTATGTTTACTATTTTTGTTTAGATATTTTGCGGCCTAAGCGCGAGTATATCACAATTCAGATTATTTTGTGTATTATCTACGAAACAAACCTGTCCTACGTTTGCCTTGAGGCCTTTCTCCACGGCAGCATCCATAAACATCTCAATGCTGTCGATATGAGGGAAATCAAACCCCAGCCTCTCAGATCTGAAGTGCATCGGAATCACGAGTTTAGGTGTCGTTCTCTCTATGAGTTCCAACGCTTGATATCTGTTGAGAGTATAAACTCCTCCGCAAGGAACGAGTGCGATATCTGCATCCTTGAGCTTAACGAGGTTCTCCTCTCTGAGAAGATCGTCCAGAGTTTCTCCGACATCTCCGTAGTGCACGAGTTTTTCGCCCGTAATCTTGTGGGTTATGATGTGAATCCTGTCAGGTCCTCTGAGAGCGCCGTGCTCAGGGTCGTGGAAACTGTCTACCCAAGTTACCTCAAAAGGGCTCAAGTCTTTAGGCTCTATCTTGATGCACTCAACTCCGTGATGGTCGTCGTGCTCGTGCGAGCAGAGAACCTCACATGCGGTATCGACTATGTTGTGGTATCCCTGGACCGAACCGTTTTTATACGGGTCTATAACTATGGAATATCCTGTTTCAGCATCTCTGATTTTGAAGCATGAATGCCCTATATATTTAACTAACATCTCGACCCCTTTCTATTTTATTACTCTGATGGCGGACGGCAATATCTTAATCTCGCAGGATGGACTACCTTCCTCATACTCTCCGTCCAAAGTCCAATGTATGTCGTTTTCTATTTCAACTTCCAGGCTGGATGTGGTAAAGCTCTCAATCTGGTTTGACAGGAATGTCCCTCCGAGCATGCTGACTGCGGTTTCGCTAAGCTGAATTATGTCCTTAGGCATCTTAACCAGGAGAACCTCCATCTGACCGTCACTCATATCCACTCCCAGATTTTCGAGGTGAAGTATGCCTCCGATGGATCTGGAATTACATACGGCACCTATTACATAATCGCCCTCATATACCCTGGAATGACTCGTGTCCTTGTCCGAGATGAATTTCGCATGAATAGGTTTAAGCTCGGCAATCTCTTTGATGCCTCCCATCACGTATGCCGCATGTCCGAATATATTCTTGAGGTTTTGCGGAACCGAATAGGTCGCTGAGGTGAACGCCCCGAAGCTCGCCACATAACTGAAGTATCTGCCATTAAAGCTTCCTATATCTACCGGCACGGGTTTTCCGTTAATTATCGTGTTTACGCATTCGAATATATTCTTAGGAAGACCGAGCGAGCCTGCGAAATCGTTCGTGGAACCCGACGGAATATATCCTATCGGCGTCTTGAGTCCTGCTGCCAAAAGTCCGTCCACCACTTCGTTGAAAGTGCCGTCTCCTCCTGAGACTACTACGACATCTGCATCTCCCGCATACTCGGAAGCAAATGCCCTCGCATCGCCCTTAGCTTCTGTCATAAGAACATTGCTGAGATAACCCGACTTCGAAAAGCCGGTGATGATCTCCGACATGTATTTAGGAGCAAGCATTACGCCTGACTTCGGATTCATTATGAAAAGGAGTTTTTTTCTATTTGATATTATCGTCATTTCGTTTCCCCGCTATATCGATTCTGGCTTCTACTTCCTTCTCAACTCTGTTCCTAACTCTTCTCTCCTGTTTAAGCTCAAATATCTCGCGCTCCCTCTTTTCCTGATAACCCGGATCGAACTTTCTTGACATACGAACCGCCAGGCTATCGAGGGATCTGTCGGTCATATCGTATTCTCCGATGATGAGTCTGTTGAACATCTCTTCTCCCTTTGATCCGTACTGCTTCATTATATACTCTCGGATCTTGGCCGGCGTAAGCCTACCGCGTCTCAGTATTATATCCCAGGATTTATTGAACATCATACCTATGCAGAGCACCCAGCTTATCAGATAGAACCAGAGCATCATAGCTACGATGTTTGAAAATGCTCCGTACAGGAAGTTATAGTTGGTAGCTCTGGAGATATACAGGGAGTATATCCATGTGACAATCAAGATGCCGAAAGTTGCAACAAATGCCCCCGGCATTATGGCCATAATAGGAACTCTGATTCTCGGAAGTATGTAGAATACCGAGACTATAAGCACGAAGAACAACAGTCCCATGAGAGGAGTTCTAAGGTCGGAAATCATCCTCATCACGAACTCGTTCTTGAATATTCTTTTGGCTATGAGTTCTCCGTACACGTATACGATCATGGAAACGGCTACGACGAGTATCGTAAGTATTGCCATGGGTATCGCTTTGATGCGCTCGGTAAAGAAGTTATACCTGTACTTTCCGTAGCTCAGCGTATATGTGGTGAGTCTGGAAAGAGAAAAGGCAAGTGAAGAACTTGACCAGAGTGCGAGTACGATCAGCAGAATGTTCGGCAGAGCTGCTGAGGATGCACTGAATATTCCTTTAAGGAAGGCGCTCATCTCGCTGGACAGATGCATCTCGAGCCACTCTCTGATGAAATCCATCGAAATATCGAAAAGTCCGAGCACCTGAGTCAGTACGATGAGCATCGGAACAGCCGACATTAAAAAGAAATAGGCAAGCTGTGCGGCAAAGCCCGCATAATACGGGTCATCAAATTGCCTCCACAGGTGGAAGCCTATTTTTTTAAAGCGCTCCCAGGTAAGCGGGAGTCTGTCTTCGCTTTCGTTGATATCAGTTTCGCTCTCTACCCAAAAATCGCTCATTTTTCAAGCATTCTCTCAAGCTCTCCAAGCGCACGCGCTCTGTGGCTGATAGTATTTTTGAAATCCGTTCCCAGTTCTGCAAATGATTTGTCATATCCGTCCGGAACAAATACCGGATCGTAGCCAAATCCGCCTTCGCCTCTCTTTTCGCTTGTTATATGTCCATGGCATTCGCCTCGTGCGACGAGTTTCTCGCCGCCCGGATATATCATGGTGATTACCGTGACGAAGTGAGCCGTTCTCTTATCAGCGGGAACATCCTTAAGCTCCGCCAAAAGTTTGGTGTTATTTGCATCGAAGTCATGCTCTTCACCCGCATAGCGTGCGCTGTGCACTCCCGGAGCTCCTCCGAGTGCATCTACCATAAGACCCGAGTCATCGGCTATCACCGGACTCTCATGGTACTTATCATTAAGGACGGGATCCGATTTAATCATTTCCATGATAGTTGCGGCTTTGAGAAGCGAGTTCTCCTCAAATGTTGTTCCCGTCTCCTCTATATCATCCTTCGGAAGACCGGCGTCATCGCGAGTGATGACATCCATATCATATTTGATGAGTATGTCTCGGATTTCCTTTATCTTCTTTTTGTTTTGCGATGCGAGGATTGCAGTTCTCATATTTCCTCCGATTTATGGCCTATGTATTTTATCACTATAACTCGCTCTTTGCCACTTCGAGCATCAGCGCGCACTCGATGCGCTTCCTGTGAAGCTCACAACCGAATTCGTATACCTTGTTGATATCACCGTTTGAGTGATAGTTGTTGGCAGCACATCCGCCCGCGCAATATAGTCTGGCCCAGCATCCGCTGCACTTATCTCTTGTGTAGACATTGTTGCCGTCAGCAAATATCGCCACCGTCTCGGGATGAGTGATGCCATCGTATATATTGCCGACTATCATATCATCATCTCCGACGAACTGATGACACGGGTAGAGATCTCCCGTAGGTGTCACAGCGAGATACTCCGTCGCAACTCCGCAACCCGCAACTCTCTTGTAAATGCACGGGCCACCGGTGAGATCGAGCATGTAGTGATAGAAAGTGAAGTCATCTCCATTCTTATATCTCTCAAGCATCTCAAGAGCGAGCTTCTCATACTCTTCTTTAAGGGCAGGCAGATCCTCTTCATGTAGCGCATACGGAACATCGGGATCAGATACCACAGGCTCGATGGAGGTTTCCTTAAACCCCATGTCTGCCATGGCCAGAACGTCCGCCGCGAAATCCTTGTTGTACGCGGTATATGTGCCCCTCATATAGTACTCTTTAGAGCGCTCTGCATTATCCAGTCTTGAGTCAACGAGGGCTTTGAAATTATCTATTATCTTGTCGAATGTCCCTTCGCCGGTCTTACTGTGGCGCATCCTGTCGTGAGTCTCGCGTCTCCCGTCCAGGCTCAGCACGACATTACCCATTTCTTTATTCGTAAATTCAATTACATCCTCATCGATGAGCACACCGTTGGTGGTCAAAGTGAAATTGAAAATCTTATCGTATTTCTTTTCGAGTTCCCTGCCGTAAGCCACGAGCTGCTTGCAGACATCCCAATTTATGAGCGGCTCTCCGCCAAAGAAATCCACTTCGAGATGTTTCCTGCCTCCGGAGTTCTCGACGAGGAAATCCAGCGCCCTCTTTCCTGTCTCGATATCCATGATCCCGCTCTTACCGCTGTAGTCGCCTTTGCCGGCAAAGCAATACTCGCAGTCCATATTGCAGCCGTGAGCCACATGAAGGCAAATCGCCTTGAGCACGGACTGCTTTATCTTCATCTCGGAAGCCGCCTCTTCAAATATGTCCTCAGACCAGAGCTGTCCGCTCTTCCTGAGCTCTTCGATATCTTCCAGAAGCTCTGACAACTCCGCCTCGCTCAGATTATGCTTTTCGGCGGCTTCTGCAGGATCGCGGCCTTTGTCAATTGCCTTTATAACATCAAAAGCAGCCTCGTCCACCGAGTGCACTGAGCCGCTCGCAGCGTCAACTACGATATTGAATCCATTGAGTTTAAATGTATGTATCATAATAAAAATAGGCGCTGCGTTGTGCAGCGCCGGTGAAAAGCATTTCTATTTTTCTTTGCGCTGCTCGCAGTGCTGATTGGCAACGCTGCATGATGTCTTGCTTGCTGACTGGCAGGAAGTCTGGCATTCACCGCATCCGCCTGTCTTAACTGACTTTTTCATGTCTCTTGTTGTGATAGTCTTGATTCTCTTCATTTTATGTTCCTCCTGTGTAGATTATTAACTATTTAGCTGCCGTGATTCTATATTCGAATACGGCTTCTTTTTTCATGTCTCTGTTTACGATTCTGATCCTGTCGGCTTTGCCATCCGTGCTGTCTGCCTTGACGAGAATGTCTTTGCTCTCGCCTGCCGCGATGTCCAGGGTAACATCCTGTCCCTCCATAGGAGGAAGATCCCAGTTTCTTGTGTCAGGATTGTATGCCGTGTGGAAGAATCTTATCTTTCCTACGGTTACCGTGATGTGGTAGATGCAGTCCTGATTTACGCTCGGAAGAAGGCATTCGCTCTGCTTGTCTCCGAGCTGCCCTCTCAGATTGACCACGCTCGATGCGGTCTTGTAGATAAGGCCTCTGTATGCATTCGCATCGCTTACAACCTCGGATACGATCAGCACGTCACAAGGGCAATTGTTGATTACGTACTCCGTGGCACTTCCGATGCTGTTGAGCATGTCTTCTTTGGAAGATTTGGTCATGACTACGAGGTCTGCTCCGACTTCCTTGGCGATTCTGCAAATCCTGACGCCGGCCTTTCCGACAGCGGCTGTCTTTGTAATCTTGTAGCCCTCAAGGGACTCCGCAATCACATCAATTTTTGCTTCCATCTCCTTGATGGCCTCTGTTTCGGCTTCGGACTTTACCGAATAGCCGAGAGTCTCATCTATCATGAGAAGCACGAGTTCTGCTTCATCAGCTGCGTAGTTTTCTTTTATGAAATGTACTGCTTTGAGGCTTCGTTCTGTTTCCTCAAGCGGAAGAAGAATTTTCTTCATTTTATTTCCCCTTATCAATTATTTCGCGTTTGGAGATATTGTACTACGAATTCTGAAATTCGGCAAGATTTCAACTATTTAAGGAATCTGCCGTGAACGGAGATTATGAATATCTCGAGCATGGCATATAGCACCAGATAGTCGTCGTCGTACGAGAGTATTTCGTCATTCTGACTGATATCTCCGTCGCGAAAAACTATCCTGGATGATCCGCCTATCACCGCCTTGAGTTCCTCGCCTTTGGTGATTGTGTAATTGCATGCGATATTGGCTCTTCTGCATGCAGGGAAAAGATTGAGTTTGAATTCTCCATCCTCCGTCTTTGCTATGAAGCCTTCCTTTCCCCTCTCTTTTATCGGCAATATCTCCGCATACGGCTCTCCGTTTGCATAAAGCTCGAAGCCCTCTGAATGCACCGGCTCTCCTCTCGCATTGAGTTTCCTGGCTTTGACCGATGCCATCTCTTCGCCGTCAGAATTGTATAATGCCGCGGCAAACGGATGATACATGTTTTCGACGCGAAGTATCTCGTCGCCGTCTCCGTTCTTGAACCAGCCCTCGTTAGAGTTGTGATAGTAGAAATTGTAGAGATCCGTGCTCTCGGGAAACATGAAATTCGAATCGACATTCATCTTTTCGAGCATCTCTCTGAGATGCCTGATCATCATGACGGATGCGAGTTTGTATCCTGCAAACTTGGAGTAGTTCTCGTATGTCACATTGGCATCATCTGTGCTGATGAGATTTTGGAATCTGTACTCTTCCGAGCTGTCCCGTATGATGTTATCCAGCAGAGTTATGTGCTTGATATTGAGTTTACTGCCCTTCTTAGATATGACCACCACATCCTTGAAGTTGCTCGGCCCGAATATTATACTCTCTCCCGGATAAGCTTTATGTTCTCCTATCCACGCCCTTCCGAGCGGCGTGTCCAAATCCTTGATTCTTTCGTAAATCTCGGGAATTGTAAGATCCGAATTTATTTCGTTTTCATATATGCTGCGCTCGTTTATGTTGCCGAATCCCCTGTTCCAGAACATGCCAAAAGCGAGCATTATGATAATGCCTCCCATTATCCACCTGCCCGTTGACAGGGCGAGGACTCCGCATACTATTGCGAGTATTCCGGTTAAAGTTTGGATTCTTTCGGCTTTCATTATTATCCTTCAAGAAGAGCGTCAACTGCGGTTCTGATGGCTTTTCTGCGAGCTTCCGCCTCGGCCTCCGAGGCGCCCTGAGCCATTACGTAAGTCTTGATTTTCGGCTCAGTGCCGGACGGCCTTACAGCCACCGCACAGTCGTCCGAAAGCTCGTAGAAAAGCACATTGCTCTTCGTAAAGCCCGGTACGCCCGCCAGGTAATCCTTAACGTTTTCTACTTTAAGTCCGATTTCTGCCGGAGCATTCTCTCTGATATGGCTCATAACGGCCTCTCTCTTCTCTGCGGAGTCGAAGCCCTCAAATACCTTGGACTCGGTATTCTCGATGAAGTATCCGTATCTTTCGTACATGCCCATCAGAGCATCGTACATGCTCATTCCGTTTGCTTTATAGTAGCAGGCGATTTCCGCGAGCATCATAGCTGCAAATACGGCATCCTTATCCCTGCAATATGTGCCTGCGAGGAACCCTATGCTCTCTTCGAATCCGAATATGAAGTGCTCGTCTCCGCCTTCGTCCATCTCTTTTATCTTCTCTCCTATGAACTTAAACCCCGTGAGCACTTCCACCATTTTGACCTTGTTGGCCTCACAGATTTTGTTGGCCATTACGGTCGACACTATGGACTTGCAGGCAAATGGTTTATCCGGCATAGTGCCCGTCTTTTCTCTCATTCTTATGATGTAGTCGAGCATGAGGCAGGCGATTTGATTTCCGCTCAGTACCTTGTATCCGCTGCCGGTTCTGACCACTGCGCCGCATCTGTCGCTGTCAGGGTCTGTTCCGATTACGAAGTCCGCATCGTTTTTCTTTGCATATTCAACTGCAAGTTCAAAACCCTCGGTATTCTCAGGATTCGGTGATTTGAGCGTCGGGAAATTGCCGTCGACTACCATCTGTTCATCCACCGTGATAATAGCGCCGTAGCCCTGTCTCTTCAGAATTTCCGGAACGAGTTTGTATCCCGCGCCGTGGAAAGGTGAATAAACGATCTTGAGATCCTTACCCACTTCGTTTATGTATTCATGAGTAATCGACTGAGACATTACATTTTCGAGATATTTCTCGTCCATCTCATCACCGAGTATTTCAACCATACCCTTTGAAACGGCCTCATCGAAACTCATGGTCTTTACATCCTTGAAAATATCCACTTTATCGATCTCGGCAGACACCACATCTGCGTGCTCAGGTCCTAGCTGAGCTCCGTCCGCCCAGTAAGCCTTGTATCCGTTGTACTCCTTAGGATTGTGGCTGGCTGTGATGTTGATTCCCGCAATAGCGCCGCACTCCCTTACTGCAAATGAGAGTTCAGGTGTCGGTCTCAGCGCATCAAAGAGATATGATTTGATGCCGTTGGCGGCGAGTACCGCAGCTGCTTCCTCAGCAAAGAGTCTGGCGTTGTTTCTGCAGTCATGTGCGATGGCAACTCCGCATCCTTCTTTGGAGCCTCCGCCTACCTGTCCGCCTTCCTTTATGATGAGGTTGGCAAATCCCTGAGTGGCATATCTGACCGTGTATACGTTCATAAGTCCGAGTCCGGCTCCCATGATGCCGCGAAGGCCGGCAGTTCCGAAGGTGAGCATGGCTTTAAACCTGCCCTCTATCTCCGTTTCATTTCCCTCGATTGCGCGAAGTTCTTCCTTGGTCTTCTCATCCACAACATCGGATTCAAGCCAATACTTGTACTCTTCCATGTAATTTCTCATTTTGTACCTCTTCTCCTATCCTACCTGCTCAAACTGCGAATTATAAAGTTCTGCGTATGCACCGTTTTGTGCTATCAATTCATCGTGATTGCCCTGCTCGACTATGTCGCCGTCCTTCATTACAAGTATGTAATTGGCATTTCTGATGGTCGACAGCCTGTGAGCAATGATGAAGCTCGTCCTGTTTTCGGTCAGAGCGTCCATAGCCTTTTGGATTTCCTCCTCCGTCCTCGTATCTACCGAGGATGTCGCCTCATCGAGTATGAGGAGTTTCTTGTCTGCGAGCACGGCCCTTGCTATTGTCAGAAGCTGTCTCTGTCCCTCGGATATATTGGTAGCATCTTCGTTGAGCACCATGTCGTATCCGCCCGGCAGAGTCCTGATGAAGTGATCCGCTTTGGCAGCGCGCGCCGCCGCGATTATCTCCTCATCCGTCGCCTCTTCTCTTCCATATCTTATGTTATCTCTTATCGTCCCGCTAAACAACCATGTATCCTGTAAAACCATGGCAAATTTATCTCTGTGTTCGCTCCTCGATACTTCTCGTATATCGTGACCGTCTATCCTTATCGCACCATCGTCCACGTCGTAGAATCTCATCAACAATTTTACCATGGTTGTCTTACCTGCACCCGTAGGCCCGACTATAGCAATCTTCTGCCCCGGCCAAACCTTGGCACTGAAGTCCTTGATGATTGGATGATCTTTATCGTATCCGAAACTCACATGATCGAATTCAACTTCTACTTCATCGTCTCCTGTTGCATAAGTCTCAGTCGTGGTATCGATTTCCTCATCCTCGTCCAGGAATTCAAACACCCTCTCGGCGGCAGCTGCCATGGACTGCACCTGATTCATTATCTGAGCGATTTCCTGTATAGGCTGGCCTATGTTCTTTACGTATTGAACGAAAGCCTGTATATCTCCGACGCCTATCTGCCCCTTAACGCAGAGCGTTCCTCCCACAACAACGACCGCTGCATATCCGAGGTTGCTGACTATTCTCATAAGAGGCCTCATCATGCCCGAGAGGAACTGCGACTTCCAGGCCGACTCGTAAAGTTTCTCATTTGATTCGTTGAATTCGCCCGTTACTGCATCCTCTCTGTTAAAAGCCTTGATTACGAGGTGGCCGCTGAAATTCTCCTCGACCTGCCCGTCTATGATGCCGAGGTATTTCTGCTGAGCTGCGAAGTGTTTTTGCGAAACCTTGATAAGCACACCCATGACGAGAGCCGACAGCGGCACCACGAGGAGAGCGACGAGAGTCATCGTGACATTTATGGTGAGCATCACGGCCACAATTCCGATTATGCTTATGACCGCCCATATGAAATTCGAAATGCTCTGCGACAGAGCCTGTCCGAGAGTATCCACGTCGTTTGTTATCCTCGAGAGTATCTCTCCCGTCGGCACCTTCTCGAAATATCCTATAGGCATGCGGTCTATCTTTTCGGATATGTCGCGCCTCATGTTGTATACGACTTTCTGCGTTATATTGGTCATAATCAGCGATTGCAGATATTGGGCGATCGCGCCCACCGCATAGAGGAACATCGTGAGCATCAGAACCCGTGCGACAGCATCGAAGTCTATGCCGCCCGTGCCGTGAATCTTGTTCATAACTCCCTCGGCGAGCAGAGTTGTCGCGCGCCCCATTACCTTAGGCCCCACAGTCTCGAAAATAGTGGCAAGTCCCGCGATAAACACAACTGCGAGCACGGCAAATCTGTACGCTCCCATATACTTAAGCGTATCCTTTACCGCCTTGCGGAAGTTCTTGGGCTTCTCTCCCGGAGCGAGTATGCTGCTCGGGCCGTGTCCCATGCGCCTGCCTCGCTTAGCTTGGCCTTGCTCTTCCGTATTATCTTCGGCTTCGATATTCACTTCTTCCTTTTTAATATCCTCTGCCAAATTCTCCCCCGTGCTTTACACAGCAGCCTCTCCGAGCTGTGAAATTGCAGTCTCCCTGTATATCTCGCAATCCCTCATGAGTTCATCATGAGTTCCCTTACCGACTATCCTTCCCTCGTCGAGCACTATTATCTGATCCGCGTGTATTATCGTGCCTACTCTCTGCGCCACGATTATCCTGGTCTGATCTCCTCTCTTATCCGTAAGAGCCCTCCTGAGTGCGAGGTCCGTCTTCATGTCGAGTGCTGAGAACGAATCATCGAGTATAAGTATGTCAGGCTTTCTTGCAATCGCTCTTGCGATGGCAAGCCTCTGTTTCTGTCCTCCGGACACATTGGCTCCGCCCTGAGATACCGCCCTGTCAAATCTGTCCTGGTGCGCATCGATAAACTCCGTGGCCTGGGCTATATCTGCGGCTTCTCTTACATCTTCATCGCTCGCTTTCTCATCTCCCCAGCGGATATTGTCCGCCACCGTACCCGAGAACAGAATTCCCTTTTGAGGCACATATCCTATGCATGCCCTGAGCGAACTCAGCGATATGTCTCTTACATCTCGTCCGTTTATGGATATTCCTCCCTCAGTCGCATCGAAGAACCGCGGGATGAGATTTACGATGGTAGTTTTGCCCGAGCCCGTGGCTCCTATGATAGCCGTCGTCTCGCCCGGCTTCGCCTCAAAATCTATATCCGTAATAACGTTCTTTTCGGCATCGGAATACCTAAACGAAACATGTTCAAATTTTACGGTCTTACCGCTTCCTCTTTCGAGTATGGTCGCATCATCAGTGTCCTTTATGGACGTCTCAGTTTCGAGAACCTCGTATACGCGGTCTGCTGCTATTCCCGCTCTCGGCAGGAAAATTGCCATGCTCGCAATCATCAGGAATGAGAAGACTATCTCCATCGCATACGCGATAAATGCTGTCATGGTTCCGACCTGGAGCGTTCCGCTGTCTATTCTCTCTGCCGATATCCATGTGATCCAGACCGTAAGTCCGTACATGATGATCATCAGCATAGGGGTCATCGTAATCATCGCACGGTTTACAAAGAGTTGGTTCCTGTAGAGTTTGCCGTTGGCCTCGTCGAATTTCTTCTCCTCGAGCCTCTCCTGTCCGAACGCCCTGATTACCTGAAGTCCCGTCAATATCTCCCTCGATATGGCATTGAGGCCGTCTATGAGGGTCTGCATGATTTTGAACTTAGGCATGGCAATCGCAAAGAGCAAAGAAACCATCAGGAGTATCGCTATGACTCCTGTGACAATTACGAAATTCATATGAGCATGTGTCTGGTAAACCTTGATTATCGACCAGGTGGCTATGCAAGGTGCGAAGAGCATCATGCGAAGCATCATGGTCGAGGTCATCTGCACCTGCTGAATGTCGTTTGTAGCTCGGGTGATAAGAGAAGATGTGTGGAATTTATCCATCTCGGAATTTGAGAATGACATTACATTCGAAAAGAGCCTGCCCCTGAGGTCGCGACCTATATTAGCTCCGACTCTGGCCGCGAGGAATGAGATGAGAGTTGTAAAGCCCATCACAAGAAGCGACATCAGAAGCATCATTCCTCCGCATCGAAGCATGAATCTGTTCTGTATGGCGAGTATATCGAGACCGGCTGCCTCGTCGCAGTCCGCAGCATATGCGATTCCCATGGCGAGAGCATTTCTGTCGCTTACGTCTATATCATCAGGGACTTTTTCACCTTGAAGAGCAGAGTATCTTTTCACGACCGGGATGAGCAGTTTCTTATCGAGTTCATCAAGGGCTTCATCATCCAGTCCGCTCTTTCTGTAGTACAGATCCTGTCCGGCATCTTCTTTGCCCCCCTCTTCATATGCATCCTCGAACAGAGCTTTTTCCGATTCACTCATGCCGGATGACAGAGCATCGTACTCGCTATCAGTCATGGCCTCCGGAAGTATGTGTTCTATACCTTTGTTCTGTATACCCGTGTCTATAAGGTTCTGGGTGTACTGCGGCAAATTCATCTCGCAAAAAGCCTGCCCTGCCATCAAAAGCAGGACAAGCAGCGCAGTTCCCTTATAATTCATGAGTGTTTTGAACAGGTTTTTCATCTAATCCCTTTTTACCTAATCAGACGAATTGCATATTGCGGTTCTCGTCTATGCCTCCCGCATTTTCCATCACACGAGCTATATCCTCTATGCACTTGACCTCGATTATGTAATCTCTGTCTTCTCTGCGGCAGAATTCATTGTCCGCCATGTCATCGAAAAACGCGAAAAGTTTGTCGTAGTAGCCGTCTACGTTATATATCATTATCGGCTTGTCTATTTCTCCGAGTTTGCCGAGTCTCTTTAGGGCTATGACCTCCGCGATTTCATCGAGGGTTCCGGTTCCGCCGGGAAGTGCGATAAAAGCATCTCCGAGTTCCATCATCTTCACCCTTCTCTCCGGCATATCATCCGGAACTATCAGTTCTGTAAGGTCATCCCTTGTGACCTCAGCGAGCACGAAGAAATTCGGAGTGACGCCTATGGCTTTGCCGCCGTTTTCGAGTACCCCGTCCGAGACTGCACCCATCATGCCTGCGTCTCCCGCACCGTAAACGAGAGTGTGGCCGTTCTCGGCCATCCACGCCCCGAGTTCCCTTGCTTTTCTCTCATATTCAGGATTGGCGCCCGAAAGCGCTCCGCAGTAAATTGTAATATTCATAAGCCCGTTTATTTTACATCAAAACGTCTTTTAAGAGAAGAGTTTGAATACATGAACAGGCATTGTTTTGCTTTAATAATACGCGGGTTTTTTGTATAATTGGCTTTACATGATAAAGACAAGGAGGACTGAAATGTCGCACGATCACGATCACAATCACACACATGCTCATGACCACATCCACGAGCATACTCATACGGATGAGCATGGCCATACATATACGCATACTCACGTGCACCACGACGGAGATCACGCCCACGACCACGGCCACATTCATTCAGAAGAACACACCAAGGCCGTACTGAACAGGATGTCACGCATCATCGGTCATATGGAGTCTACCAAACGCATGGTGGAAGACGGACGCGACTGCTCGGAAGTTCTGATTCAACTCTCGGCCATCGAATCCGCAATCAACTCGGTCAGCAGGGTCATCTTAAAAGAACATCTTTCGACCTGCATCATCGATGCGGTTAAAAACGACGACGTGGATACCATCGAAGAGCTGAGAAAGGCCATCGATAAATTTATAAGATAAACGATCAAATAAATTATTCGCTTTGCTCAGAATAATATAACGATCATTGCAATACAAAAGCATCGCACACACAGAGGCGATGCTTTTAGATTGATGTTGTTTTGGCGCTACTTTCTGCACTGTTTTCTGCCTTATTGCTTTCCGAGCGGGAGCTCCATTCTGTGTTTTTCGAGCAACTCTTTATCGCTAAGGATTTTGTCCGCAGGACCGTCTGCAATCACCTTTCCCTTAGATATGAGAATTACCCTCTCGCATGTATCGAGTATCATATCGAGATCGTGGGATGTGATAATCTTAGTCTGTTCCAAGCCCTTTATCGTATTGATTACTATTCTTCTGTTGTACGGGTCGAGGGCGGAAGTCGGCTCATCCATTAGTATTATCTCAGGCTCCATGGCGAGTATGGTCGCGATGGCCGCCATTCGTTTTTCTCCGCCGGATATCTTGTGATTGTATTTGTACTTCAGTTCCTCAAGGTCGAGACTCTTCAAGATAGCGTCCACTCTCTTCTCCGCATCCTCTCTCGAAACCATGTAGTTCAGAGGCGCAAACATCATATCCTCATACACTGTCGGCATAAACATCTGGTTATCCGAATTCTGCAAGACAAAACCCATCTTCTTTCTTATCTTGGAAAGATTCTCGGAATTGACATCCGTCCCGTCTATGCTTATCCGCCCGCTGCCTGTTGCAAGTCCGAGCAGGAGTTTCATGATAGTCGATTTGCCGGCGCCGTTAGCACCGATCAGGCCTACCGACTCTCCCTTATCAATGCTGAAAGACATATCGTCGATGACGGCTTTGCCTTTTTCATATTCAAAACTTACATGTTCAAATTCAATCATCTCTTACCTCATAAACATGCTGCCCAGCAGTTCGCCGAAGTTTATCATTTTAACCGCTGCGAAAAACGCTATGCTGAGCGCCAGATAAATCGCGTCTTCAGATCCGAACTTTTTAATCGGCGCATAATGAAAATGCTGATGATAACCCCTAAGGAGCATGCTCGAATACAGTTCCTGTGCCCTGTCCATGCTGCGAAGCAGAACCTGTCCGAGAAACGAACCCCAAGCGGAGAACTGTATGCCTTTCTGCCCCGGTGCCCTCAGGTGATAGGCATCCGTCATCACGGCGAGTTCTTCGGTCATCACTCCCACGTAGCGATAAGTCAGAAGGAGCAATGTCACGAGCATCTTCGGCATATGCACCCTCTGAAGAGCTGCGCAAATGGAATCAAACGGCGTGGTCGCAACCAGGAGAAACGACGCCATAAGGCAGAGGACGCCTTTGAGCATGAGGGTTATCATGCTGATCACTCCGCCGGAAACTCCGACTCCTCCTATAGTAAACATTATCTCCCTGTCGAATATCGGATTGAAAAGGCCGACCGCCATGACGAGCGGGAGCACTATCCTGAGCTTGTAAAAACAGGTGCTGACGTGAATTCCACTCATTTGATACATAAAAACAGGCCAGAGCAGCATGGGAACGAGTCCGCTCAGGCTGTATTTGTCAAATGACATGACAACTATTATGTAGATCACTGTGGCCAATAGTTTTGCTCCCGCATTCAGATGATGCACCGGCGAGTCCATGACCGCCATCTCATCCATGTGCCCGAGCTCTGCCAGGGCCTTTTCCATTTTATTCATCGACTTCTATAATAACACAAAATCGGGGCATCCTCCGATGCCCCGAAGAGAGAGAATTGTCAGGCGTTATTCTTCTTTCTGAAAAACTTACCTGCTATTGATATAAGTACCGCGAGTGCCGCCACCATCGCAGCTCCGACTATTCCGGAGACCGATGTTCCTACTGCGCTTTCGCTGTCCGGGAAAGCATAGTCAGGAAGGAATGATGTTTTTTCCTGAACGCTTTCCGCCTTTTCGGCTACGCTGCTTTCAACTCCGAAGTTCTCTTCATCAAGGCCCATATTTGTGGAATATCCGCCGTCGGCATTGCCGAAGAGCGCCCATTCAAGGCCGTCAGGATTACCGCTTGCAAAGAGGCTGAGTCCTCCGCCCACCACCAGCGCCACTATAGCGAGAATAGCGACTGTGGAATTGAGCGAGCGTTTTGCCTCAAGCGGTACTCCGACTTCATCCACGTCCATCAGCATCTCAGGTCTGGACTCGAATACGAAGCAGAGCACTGCCGCTGTGATAAGTCCTTCAACAAGCCCGATTGCCAGGTGTATAGGCTGCATAAGCGCGAGGAATGCACCAAACGGGAGCTCCGTTATACCCGACAGGCTCGTCTCAAGCACGACCGAGAAGGCCCCGAGTTGCAATGTTATTACGCATCCGAGTATTGATGCGACTATTATCCTCGAGCGGAGAGCGGATTTGCCCTCACCAAACCATTTGCTGTGAATAATCGGCTTCCATATAAGATAGTATCCTACAAAACATCCGTAGAAAGCCATGTTCCATATATTGGCCCCCAGTGCCATCAGTCCTCCGTCTGCAAAGAACAGGCATTGGATGGCCAATACCACAATCATAGACAGGAAGCCCGCAAAAGGTCCGAGCAGTGCGGTAAGGAGCATGCCTCCGCACATGTGGCCGGATGAGCCCGTGCCCGGGATTGTGTAATTTATCATCTGTCCCGCAAAAACAACCGCAGCCGTAACAGCCATAGTCGGGAGTTTTTGAGTGTTGTCGTCCTCTTTAAGTTTTTTAATCGATACGCCTGCGGCTGCACCTGATGCCACGTACATGGCTCCGGCTACGGCAGGTGCAAGCAAAGCGTCTGCCATATGCATAAAAAATACCCTCCAATCGGTGTTAGTTGTTGACACCATTATAGAGGGCAGATTTCAGGTCCCACAAGCCTCCCTGGGGGTTATTTTTTTCGAATATCTATTATTGTGATAAGTGTTCCGAGCGCTGCCGCCACAGTAAATACGATGATCATGGCATTAACGCCCATATCATCTATCAGGAAGCCTCCCAAAAGACTCGCGCATACGATTCCGAGCGACTCTGTCATGGCCACAAGCGACTGTCCGCTGCTCTGATCCTCCGGGCTCATGACTTCATTTGCATAATTGGCCTTGGCTGCAATAAGAAGTCCGAACGTAAGTCCCTGCAGTAACTGTATAAAGTATATGACGTAAACGTTTGGCGCCAGGATATATAATATGCCTCTGAGTACGAAAAGTCCGCCCGATACATGAACGAGTGTTATATTCCTGAACTTCCCGGTCTTCATAAGTCTGCCGTACAGGAACAGAACGGGCAGTTCCGCCGCCGCAGCTATTCCGAGCGCAAGGCCCATGCTGCCGCTGTCACCTCCTACATTTCTTACTATTCTTATCATGTAGGTGTTGACGCCGTTATGGAAGAGGAACATCAGAAATATTCCGAAGACAGACAGCATAAATGTCGGATACTTTTTAAATAGTCCTTTGACCGATGACGGCTCTTCCTTTTCGCTACGCTCCCGGGTTGGCGCATCCATAAGAGGCATTGAGATCGTTGTTGCGAGGAACAGAAGGGCGGATATACATGCAAGCACGGGGACCATGCGGCTTCCCCAGAGCACGGTGAACCTGCCGGCCGCAAACGACATTGCAGAAAACGCCATCGATCCTATTCCCCTGGCTATACCGAAATCCACCGGTATTCCACGCTCGGTGTAATAAAAGCTTGCCCTGTTTATCATCGGCATCATAGGCAGCACGACTATCATCATCAGTATATACAATATACAGCTCAGTATGCGCCCCGGCTCAGTTATGAGGATTGCCGAAACGGCAATCTGTATGATGCCCATGACCATCAATTGATTCTTCCACACAAAGACAGGCTTCAAATCTGCAAGTCTGCCCGCCACCGCCTGGAGTATGCATCCTGCGGCGCAAGAAACCGATACGAATATTCCTATCATCTTGTATGAAAAACCCGCAGCCTCCAAATAGTAGGTATTAAAACTGAGCGCTATACATAGTAGCGCGCAGTATGTTCCCTGAAGTATTCGGCATTTTACATTTTCACTCATCAAGTCTAGCCTTTTCTGTGTGTCATCATTTTTACGAACTTCTCATGTGCCGGGTTGTGAAGTATATGCACAGGCCGCACCATATCCATCGGGAGTTTCTGCAGATATGCCATCTGCTCTCTGAGTGCCAGATGTGTCTCCTGCTCGACGACTTCCGTCCTGAGCATCATAAGCCCATTCGATCTCGCTTCTTTATAAGCGGGGCATGCGCTCTGAAATGCCTCATCAGCGGCGCTTCCCACTCAATGGCCACACCGCGCGTGATTTCATGGCGACGGTCGTACACATTTTTCAGCGCTGCCGCAATGACATCCATGTGGTTGTCTGTGTAGACACGGCGCGGGATGCAAAGGCGCAGCAAGTCGAGCCCGCCAAAACGATTCTCACGAGTCTCAGGGTCGCGGTCGGCAAGCATATAGCCGATTTCGCAGGCGCGGATTCCTGCTTCGAGATAAAGCTCACATGTCAGTGTTTGTGCAGGGAATTCTTCGATGGGAACTTGATCCAGAACCTTGTCTGCATCAACAAAAATGGCGTGTCCGCCGGCAGGCCGCTGGTAGGGAATCCCGTATTCATCGAGTTTTTTTGCCAGATAAGCCACTTGATGGATGCGTGTCTCCAGCATGTCGAACTCAGTGTTCTCGTCAAGTCCGGCCGCCAGGGCATTGAGGTCGCGTCCGTTCATGCCGCCATAAGTAACATATCCCTCAAAAGGGATGCAGAAGAGTTTGGCACCTTGGTACCAATCTTCGTTATTGGTGGCGATGAATCCGCCCATGTTCACCAACCCGTCTTTTTTGGCAGACATGGTCATGCCGTCAACATGTGAGAACATTTCAGCAGTGATTTCCTTAATGCTCTTGTCTGCATAGCCGAGCTCCCGCGTCTTGATGAAATAGGCGTTTTCTGCGAACCGGGCAGAGTCCATGACAACAGGAACACCGTATTTGTGGCACAATGCGCAGGTCTCCTCAATGTTTTTCATGCTCACGGGCTGTCCGCCTACGGTATTGTTTGTGACGGTCAATACCATGAAGGGCACGTTGCCTTTGTTGTCTTCAAGCACTTTCGTTAATTTTTCAATGCTGACGTTGCCTTTGAACGGCACTTCAAGCTGCGTGTTTTTTGCTTCGTCGGTTGTCACGTCGATGGCATGGGCCTTTCGGCTTTCGATGTGTCCTTTGGTCGTGTCAAAATGGGCATTCCCGGGGATGACATTGCCTTCTTTTACCAAATAAGAGAACAATACGTTTTCGGCGGCACGTCCTTGGTGGGTAGGTATGACATACTTGAAGTTGAAAAGTTTTTTCACCACACCTTCAAAATTGTAGAACGAGGTTGCGCCGGCGTAACTTTCGTCGCCGAGCATTAGTTGTGACCATTGACGGTCGCTCATGGCACCTGTGCCCGAGTCGGTCAGCAAGTCGATGTAGACTTGTTCGGACCTGAGCTGAAAGACGTTGTAGTGGGCTTCTTTGAGCCATTGTTCACGTTCCTCGCGCGTACTTTTGCGCAAGGGTTCAATCATCTTGATTTTCCACGATTCTGCAAAAGGTAATTTCATGTTTTCTTTATTTTTGTTGAATTAATTTTTATCAGTTGTTGCAAATTTACGAAAAACTGGTGAATATAGGTGGCCAAACACCAAATATTTTCTGTTGATAGGCTTTGGCCTAGAACAAAAGCTGCTCATCTTCCACCTCGCACTTGGTAAAGCCCATTTCATGTGCTTTGGCCTCATTGAATGTGAAGTATACAGCCTCGCCGTCGGCACAAAGCTTGTTGAACGAGTCCGTAAGTTCCGCATGAATGGTCACCAGATTCCGGCGTTGTCCAACAATGCGTGCGCGGAGTGTCAGTTGATGGTCGTCGGTACTGACAGGTCGCTTGAATCGAACACACAATTGTGATGTGACACCTGTGGTTTGTAGTTTCCTGGTGATGACCCAGCTGGCGATTTCGTCGATGAGCGTACTGATGATGCCGCCGTGCAGCACCTTCACCCATCCTTGAAACTCGGCTTTCGGCCGCCAAAACGAAACGATGTCCTCGCCATCTTCATAAAACTCCATCTGCAGGCCATTGGGGTTCTTTGGCGAGCAGGCAAAGCATTGAAAGTCTCCACTGTCCTTCCACGGACTCTTTATTTTTCTCATTTTTGTCTTTTGGGTTTTAAAATGTCATTGCAAATCCAAATCGAATGCCATGTTTTGTTGATGTGGGCAGCCCTGTGTAAGAAAGTCGGCGCACATAATCGATCTCAAATAGCTTGAAAATATTGTGAATGCCGACGATGACTTCCCAATAGGGCTCCTTGGGGCTCATCACATGCACGCCTTGGGGGAACTGGAATAAATCCGGGTCTTTTTTGTTGCGTTCCAATAGAGGATTGTT